>NZ_DEVJ01000044.1:0-23868 GCF_002362875.1 Empedobacter sp. UBA3239
CGCTATTTCAGGACGGGACAGATTAAATAAAAAAATGAGCGTCCATTGTGACGCTCATTTTTTTATTTACGCTTTATGCTTAGAATGGATATCCAATCGCGATGTTCAAAATTAAGTTGTCTTTTCGCCAAGCTTTGTCTCCAAAATCTATTTTATCAAATGTCCAACGGTCATTCTTTTCGTAATAAGGCACACGAAGTGGAGTTGCTAAATCTAATCTTAATACTAAAATATTAAAATCAAGACGTAATCCTAAACCAGCTCCAACGGCTATTTCGCTCATAAAATCTTTTGAGAATTTTGCACCAGGACGTGTTTCATCTTCATTGATTAACCAAATGTTTCCTGCATCAACAAATAACGCAAGGTTAAGAAAACTGAATAACTTTTGTCTAAATTCTGCATTTACTTCTAATTTAATATCACCTGATTGATCAAAAAAGAAATTGGCATTTTGATTGCGTGGATCATAACTTCCTGGTCCTAATGTTCGTGCTCTAAATGCACGAATACTGTTACTTCCTCCTACAAAAAATTGTTTGGAATAAGGTACAAATTCAGAGTTTCCATACGGATAGGCTATTCCGCCAATAAATCGTGTGGCGATTGATGATTTTTCTGAAAATTTGTGATAAAAACGGAAGTCATGTTCCATTTTTGCATATTGACTAAATGGTATTTTGAAAATTTCTTTTTCCTTATCTTTCTTCGCATTCGCACCTGTAATCAATCCTGTTAAATTTCCAGCTAAATCAACTAAACCTCGGTAATAGAATGTACTTTTTCGAGGTAACATTGTTGTGGTATAAGTATACGAATATTGTGGTCCAAAAATTAATTGTTTGTCAACAACGCGTTTCAAACTTGGGTTGATGATATTTCCAATTGAATCGTAAATCTTGCTATTGTATTCGTCTGTCACTTTTTCTGGAAACAATAAAGTTGCACTAAAAATCTTTAAATTATGTTCTTTTTGCGCATTCTCTTTCCAAATGTAACCAAAAGAAGTATTGAAATTATGAAGCGTATATAATCTCGATCTGTTTTGGTATTCGTAACCAATCTCAATATTGGTTCTCGGTACAAACGCACTTGACGAATGAAATTTGAAAGGTGCTACAATTCTTGGAATCGAAAGTTGCGTATTAAAACCAGCTCTAAAAATATTATTCGCATCTTTTTGTCCGCCCAATTGCATATCAAACGCACCATATAACGCCATTTTTAGTTGTTCCGCACCTTTGAAAATATTACGATGTGTCCAGTTTAAATTTAACTCACCACCACCATAATTCGCCGAGTTTGTTCGTCCTAAAACTTCTAATCTCAATGATTGGAATTCGCGTGGTGTTAAGGTATAATACACATCAAATTTATTGTTAATAGAATCAGAGATCACGAAATCATTTTTCACAAATTTGAATACACCCAAATTAATTAATCGATTTAGGGTTAAATTATGATCTGCTCGGTTATATAAATCCCCTGTTTGAAAGTATAATACACGATCAAAAACCTTTGGTTTAAAGTACTTTTTCGAATCCACCATGTAAAATCCATTTTGCTCATATTTCGCTAACGAATCGTTGTTCATGGGCATTTTATAGATTCCTTTTCGTGCGTCTCGAATGTTATAATCTGGGAAAACAATTACTTTGTCAATGCTATATTGTTGTTTGGCTTGTTCTGGTGTTTTATCTTTTAACTTTACAAAAAGTTCGACATCTTGCTTATTGGTAACCGTACTATCCGCTTGTACAATGATGTTATCGGGATGAAAATAATAGTAACCATTTTCTTTCAGACGTGCATCTATTCGTTCTCGTTCAGCTTTGATCACATCTAAATCGAAAGGTTGCTTATCTTTCAGTAACGTATTTGCTTGTGTTTTTTTAATTTCTTTGTTGACCGCTAAAGTGGTATCTTTTGGAAAATTAACTTGGTTGATGTAATAACGTTTGCGCGGTTGCAAAACATAATGTACTTCCGCTTTTTTGTTTTTACTTATTGTATCATCTTGTGCTTTGGCATTGAAAAATCCTTTGTTTTCTGAATAATTGACCAGAATTTTTTTATTGAATTCGATGTCTACATCTCCCAATAAAACAGGTTTTTCACCCACTTTATATTTTAACCAATATTTCAGTCCTTTTTGCTTTTTAGGTTCGCTGGTGATGTTGTAAATGTACAAACGCGGACGAAGTCCAAAAAAACTTGAATTAGGTTTTGGAATGATATTTTTTTCGAGATTATCTTTTAGTTCAGCTTTGTCGGTTTTGCTTAACGAGTCGCCTTCTATTGTTAATTTAGAGCCCGTGTAAAGCATTTCACCTTCTTTCAGAAAACGTGTATTGCTACAAGAAGAAATACCTAAAATAGAAATTGAACAAGTTATAAATTTGATATAGGTTAAAACTGATTTTTTCATGGTTTCACTTCTTGATTTTGTGTATTTCTATTTGCTCTGTTCGTTCTATTTTTTCTTCTTTTCTCGAAAATTTCTTTGAATTTATCGTAATCTAATGTGATGATAAATCCAACACCTGTTTCTACAATTTGTCCTTGTAATGCAACTTGGTATTCATCTTTTCGATAAGCTCTCAACATGTATCGACCATCACGAGATAAGCTATAATCAATTGTGATATCACCCGCAATATTAGTCATGTTTTCATTTTCTCGTGTATCACCATCTAATCCAAAATTACTTCCAACCGAAACTTTCAATCGGTCGTTTAGTAATCGTTTGCTCACGGCAACATTCAGATCAGTACGTGTGTTTTTAGATCCTGAAGAATAATCGTCTTGTGTATCTAATCCCAAATCGATATCAATTCCTTGGATTAAATCATCCGCCAAATTATTCAATTGTTGCGACAAAATATTACTTACACTTTGTAGCGCCATTGTTTCTGCAGAAACACTTGTTTTACTTTCGAATGGATTTTCGCCAATAAAACGATTCAATAATAACAAGGCAAATACTTGCTTGTTCATTTCGGCTTCATCATTTTTCAACTGATCCAATTTCAATTGTGTATTTTCGATCACCGCAGTTGCAATGGAAGGATTCTCTTTATCCATTGAAATATTGAATTTAATATCAGGTTTTAATAATTCACCTTTCAAAATTAACTCGGTATTAAACGGAATTCGTTGTTTGTACATGTTCATTTCAGAAGAAGAATAGCCCGAAATTTGTTGTTCGATTAAATCAATAGGAGCGGCTTTTGTTTTGTAAATCGCCGTAATGTCTAAATTGGCTGTAGTTGGCTCACCAGTCCATGTAATGCTACTTCCTTTCTGAATATCAAAACGACGTTTTAACAAGCTCACCGAAAGTTCGTACGCACCTTTTTCTACTTGATAAACGCCAACCAACGTCATTTTTCCTGAAGGATCCATTCCGCCTGTTAATTCGGCTTCACCTTGTATTTCTACAAAATCTCCGTTTGCTTTGTCGATGATAATTGATGTCTTGGCTTCTTTGCTAATTTCAATATTGACACTTACATCTAACCCTTTTATTTTAGATTCGGCTATTAATTCATCTGTTTTAATTGTTTCTTGAAGCGCCACTTGATCTTGATCGATGAATTCGACAATTCCTTCTCGCTCTTGTAAAGAAGGCGAGGATTGAGGTAAAACAAATGTAAAATTCGTGTCATCAGTTACGGTTAAACTTCCGTTTACTTTAGGTAAATCTAAATCACCTTTTATCGTTAAGTTTGCATTGACAGCTAACTTTCCATACATAATCGCATCGTTCGATTTTTCTGAATTTACCACATTGAAATCTCGTGCATTTGCTGTTAAATTGAAGGCGAAGTCACGGTAAGTTTCCGTTAAAATTTCTCCTCTTATCGTTAATGAATTGCCATCGTTGTCATTAATTTTGAATCGATTGAACTCAATTCCTTTGTTCGTGAAATCAATCGCGTCATCAATTTTTCTGAAATTACTTCCTGTTTCAGCAATCGTTAAACCAACTTGATTAAATTTGACTTGACCTAAAATGCTCGGTTTATCCATTGTTCCAACGATTTTTAGATTTCCAGAAATATAACCTTCTGTATCTTTGATTCGATTCATTGTAAATCCTTGCACTGATTTCATTTCTAATCGATTGATATCTAAAGCTAAATCAAACGCACTTTCTTTGGTATTATAATCTCCAAAAATCTTCATGTTGTTGCTGTTTCCATCTAAGGTAATATCAGCGTTAATCATGGTTGGAGAAGTGTTTTGTACTTTTGCTATAATATTTCCAATAGGATTTCCGAAAGCTTTTAAATCTGAAACGGTCAAATCAGCATTGAAGGTCATTTCTTTGTTTAAATCTCTAATTTGAGCTGTTCCATTGATTATTCCTTCGGCAGGTAAATCATCTTTTTTAATGATTTCTGCAATGGTTTCAATTTTGAAATCTTTGATGGTAATATTCAGCGGACTTGTTCCTTTTTCCGATTCAGATTGCAATAAAATTTGACTTCCATTGTTCATCAAACTGAAATTATTTGCCACAATTCCATCTTTTCTCAACTGAATTAAATTTCCTTCACCAACTTGCCATTGATCGTAGTTTAAGACCAATCCATTCGGATTAAGACTAATTTCCGTGATATCGTTTAGCGTTTTTAGATTTCCAGCCACCAAAAATTGTGTTGCATCTTTCGTATCCTTTGTCGAAACGTTATAATTGATCACATTATTTGTAATATCACCATTCAAATCAATTTTTTGTAATTGAAAACTTTCACTTTTTAATGCATCCACATTCAACGAATACAATAAGGATTCGTCTTGGTTGGATAGTTTTATCAATCCATTGTTAATCGTATTTGTTCCGTACGTTAAATTCGGAATTTTTCCATCAACATTGATTTGTTTTGAATCGGCATTATAAGTTGCGTCAAGTGTTATGGTTTCGAAGCTTTTCAAATCGGGAACAAATCTTCGAATCAACTCATCATCTTTAATTTTTGCATTCAAAGTAAAGAATTGATGAGGTTCTATTTTTTCGTCTTTATTTGGTTTCTGAAATTCATAATATTGGTTAATTGTTGAAGTTATCGAACCAAAAATTTGTGTCAATTTAAATTTTCCTTTCATATCCAAATCGGCCAATTGTGAAGTCAAACTAATTTGATTTGAATCAGCAGTTGAAGTCGCAATCAAGCTTACTTCTTGCATTGGAAAAATATCTTTTGTATTGGATAATGCAAAGTTTTTTAGATATAAAGAACCATTTAAATAATCTGGATTTAAATCAGCGAAATTGGCATCAATTTCTCCTGCAACAATCATCGGTTCGTTGTAAAAACCAAGTTTTTGAACATCTAATTTGACAATATTTCCGTTCAATTTTACATCAGATAAATCCTTTTTGTACACACCAGAAGCCGTCAAATTAAGATTCGCGTTTGGATCTTTTGATAAAATATGTGCATCAAATACTCCATGATTCACTTTTGCATCGAGTGTAATATTTTGATAAGTATATTTATTGTAATAAGCTGATGAAACGGTTCCTGAAAGTTTTGTAACCATTTTTTCTGGGTTGAAACTTGTTCCAATAGCATTAATTTTTCCTGTTATTTTGCCTAAATCCTTGTTGCTAATAAGCGTTCCAATATCCAAATTTTGTAGGTCTGCTTTGACATTATATTTCTCGGCATCCTTTTTTTGCATGTCCACAATTGCATCAATTTTCGCATTTCCCAACGTAGAATTTATTGCCAATTGTGTATTGATGATTTCGGTTGTTCCTTTCGCTTTTCCTTTGACAGAAAGCTTTGAAGGAATTCTAATGTTAGTTGGAATAGTATTTTTCGGAATTAAATTGTATATCGTTTTAGAAGATGTTGAGAAGTTTTTGATGTTCAAATCATAAAATAAATTCTTTGGATTCATCGCATTTTTCACTCTTCCAGAAGCCGAAAGTTGCAAATCATCTAAACCAGAAACTTGGAGATTATTAATCAATAAATCGTTTACTTTTCCTTTTACATTGGTGTTAACACTCAGAATGGCGTTTGGATATTTGTCGAAAGGCGTCGTATTTCTAAGCGTTGGAGCAAGATTTAAAATATCTGCCAAACCAATTTTTGAATTTTTGATATTCGCATTAACCAAAACATTTTCTGGATGAGAAGTTAACTCATTAATCGTATTGTAACGCAAAATAACTTCGTCACGAAGAACGGTTCTTGGTGTTTGTAAATAAAGGTTTTTCAGATACGCTTGTGTATCTGCGTACAAGAAATCTGTTGTTAATTTCTGAATATTCAATCCTCTTGATTCTTTTATTTCAGCACTTTTTACTTGTCCAGCAAATGTGTTATTTTTCATTTCGAAATCGCGCAAATCAAGATTTAATTTAGAAAAATCCAAATGATTAAAATCCATTCCTTGAGCCGTTCGACGTTCAGCAGTATTGTTGTATTTTACTTTTACATTTTCAAATTTCGTTTCGTTCAAAACCAAATTCATTGGGGTTGAAGAAGTAGACGAATTCGAAGTAGAATTCTTTGAAGAAAGGAATAAATTCGCTTCGATATCAGCGTCTTTCAACAAAATATTTTCGATGTCGAAAATTGAATTTTCAAGATCAAGTTTATTGACTTTCGTTTCAAATTCGTTTAGGTTAATTTTGGCAAAAGTTTTCGAATTTTCGTCACCATAATTAACTTTGATATCATTCAAATTAATCTTACTCAACCCAATTTGCAATGGAGTTTGTTTTGCAGTTGGATCAATTTTATCCACATTATTTTCTTGGATTTTATTAACCATTTTTTGATTAAAATCAACCAACAAACCATTCACTAAAATATCATCAACCGCATAAGAATTTTGTTGTAAATCAAGTTTTTTAACACGCGTTTTGAAATCTTTGAATTTGACTTTAGCAAACATTCCAGAAATATCATCGCCATAATCGATATCAAAATTGGTTAAATTAAATCCGTTCAATTCAATTTTCATTGGCTTTTGATCATTCAAAGAATCGACTTTTTCTTCTACTTTTTTCGCAACTTCTTTTACAATATCTTGTTTCAATTTTAGCTTTAAACCGTCTAAATTGATATCGCTAATTCCATACGAATTTTGTTCTAAATCGAATTTTTTGACACGCGTATCAAACGAATTTAGATGAAGTTTGATGTTATTTGCCGCTTGCTGATCATTGAACGAAACATTAATATCATTCAGTTTTATTTTATCTAACGAAATGATAAATGGCTTTGAAGGACTTTCGTCTTTTTCGTCTGTTACAAAAGCATTGATAATATAATCGAAATTGAATTTCCCATCTGGTTTACGTATAACATTGGCATGAACGCCACTCAAATCAATAGATTTTATATCTGCTTTACTTTTGGTTAATTGCCAAATATCCAAACCAACATCAAACTTTTTGACCGATAAAAGCGTGTCAACATCTTGTCCTTGTAAGTAGAGATTTTCCATCACCAAACTATTTGGAAAATCGACATAAACACGGTCTAATTGTACTTTTGTATGTATTTTATTTTCGAGGTAATTGACTAATTTATTTTTTACAAAATTTTGTACAGTAGGTAACTGTAAACTAAAAATTGCAATGGTCAACAATAGAATTATTGACAAGAGTGTGATGGAAAAATATTTTAATACTTTTTTTAAGTTGAATTTCAATTGGTTAGATTTTATTTGTTTTATTGGAATTAAGATACAAATTTTCTACAAGGATAATACCAAAAATGTACTTTTTCATAAATCGTTTTACCATTTTGGAAACGATCTCAACTCCATTAAAAGGAAATGAATGTTTTGAAAGGATAATTTTTTCGAAGTCGAGTTTTAATTGTGCGTTTATTTGCGCGAAAATTGGTTCACAAATAAGGCAAATTAATCCTAAAGTCAAGATTTTTAGAAGAGTTTTCATTTTTGTGTTTTGGTTGATGTAAAAGTAAAATATTATCTGTTTTGAGATTGATAATATTTTAAAATTCTCTTAAAACTTTTTAATTTTCATTGGTAAAACCAATATTCTTTTATTAAATTTGAGTCAAACAATTGAAGCTATGAGAAGAATTTTTTTTGAAAAAGATAGCCACAAAGACTACTTATTTGTTATAATTGATCACGAAAGAGAATTGGATCAAATTTATAAAGTGGATAATTTTACTGACGAAACTGGACGTGAATATGTGTACACCTTGATTGGAGAACGCAAAAAACTGAATGCAGATTTGTTGAAACCACATGTTGTTGCGCTAGAGAATGGAAGTTACACGAATTACAATGGAGAGGGAATTGTAACAGATTGTCACGCGTGTTTAGAAAGTATTGTGGATAATAGAGGATTGAATAGAGAACAAGAAATATTTGTTTATGTTCGAAATAAATAGAAATTAGAAGAGGCTTTGAAATTTTACTCAAAGCCTTTTTTTATGAGATTTCAACTTGATTGAAAATTAATTTTTGAACGACTTCATCCAAATGTTCTTTGTGTTTTGCGACATAATCATTGGCAACATCCAATAATGTTTTAATATTGCTGTTGGAAACATTTCCTAAATCCAATGCAGATTCTGGAATTTCAGGATTAAATCGATAATAATTTTGTTGATATTTTGGTTTCAATAAAGAGAACATACTTCTCATTTGCTGATCAACCATATCAACTCCAGTCGAAATAAAAATGTCTACCAAAGGATCTACCCATTTCGATTTTGAAATTCCTGTTAAATGTTCGTGTTTATATGATTTTGCACGCGAACCATTTCCGAGAGAAATGATAATAAATTCTTGTAAAGGTGCTGTTCCATTATATTTTAATTCGTCTTTGAAATATTTATTAAAATTTATTTTTTGCGTTTCGATAAAGCCAACAAAAGTTGGATTGTTTGCAAAAACACCACCATCAATGCAACTAAATTCTTGATCAGCGAATGATTTTATTTTTGCAGGTTCAAAATAAGTTGGCGCAGCTGATGAAGCACGGCAAATATCTTTTACATAAAAATTTCGGAAAGGAGAGATTCCATCAATCGAATTGAAAATTTTTGGTTTTTGATGCTCAGTATCATAAGAAACTATCACGCAAGGACGAATCAAATCTTTTAATTCTGTATCTCCAAAAACGATTTTTAATTGCTCCTCCAATACAAGCGTTGGTAAATTATCTTTTAGCACACTCAACGGATTATTGAGAATTGTCCAGAATGTTTTTGAGAAAATATTTTTCCCTTCGCCTAAATAAATATTCAACGCATCTGTAATCGAGTGTTTTGCTCTTTTTGGATTTTCGGTAGAAGGAGATAATAACAAAGAAGCGATTAAAGCACCAGTACTTGTACCTGCAATAAAATCGACATAATCGCCTATTTTAGCATTTTCGTTATGAATTTCTTTTAATTTATCTTCGATATATTTTAAAATGACACACGATATAATTCCTCTAATTCCCCCGCCATCCAAAGAAAGTAAGACAATTTTTTTTTCTTTAAATTCCATTTTTGATGTTCTTTTGTTTAAAGTTAAACTTTTCATTTCAAATATTCTTTATTTTTACACTTGGTAATTCGTTGTATTATGTCCAAAAAACTTTTCCCTACATATGATATCTGTAATCTGAACACGGAAAAAAATAGTAATGAACTATTTTCCATTGATCGATTTAGAGGATATGTTGACAGTAATCCGCATTTACAGGAAGTTCACAGTCATAATTATTACCATTTGGTCTATTTTACTGAAGGTAGTGGCGAACATTTGATCGATTTTGAGAAGTTTGAGGCGAAATCTGGGACAATGTATTTTATGAAACCTGGACAGGTGCACCAATGGTATTTTAAGGAAAAATATGATGGTTTTGTCGTGAATTTTTTTGATAATTTTTTTGATTGGATTGGGATTAATTCTTCCATTTTACAGAAATTTAGATTTTTACAATCTATTTTGGTGAAAGATCACGTGGTTGAAATTTCGCTAGATTTACAAGAAAAAATTGCAAGTTATTTTGAGGAAATGATAAATGAAAATCAAGAAAATAATCAATTCTCGAATTTAAAAATTGGTTTCCATTTGATGAATTTATTTATTGATATTGAACGAAGTTTGGAAGGCGTAAATATCAAAACAAGCGATTATCAATCGGTGTTGTTGGATAATTTTCAGACGCTTATCGAGCAAAATTTCAAGAGCAAAAAATTACCAAAAGAATATGCCGAATTGTTGTACATTACTCCTAATCATTTGAATGCACTTTGCAAAGATGTGTTAGCTACTTCGGCAGGTGAATTAATAAGAAGTCGCATTGTTTTAGAAGCAAAACGTTTGTTGGTAAACAAAGAAATTTCTGTGACAGAAATTGCGTATTTACTCAATTTTCAAGATGCATCATATTTTGTGAAATTCTTCAAAAAATACACTGAGTTTACGCCAGAACAATTTAGAAAACAATATTATTCGTAGTTACTTTAAATTGTAGTTTACTGGAATATTAAAACTCACTTTTACAGGATTTTCGTTAATTAAAGCAGGTTTTATTTTGGATAATCTTTCTTCAACATCATGACTCAATTTCATGTTAAAACATTCTACGTAATTATCTGTTTTTTCTTCACATCTTGGATAAGTTGCGAACTGAGTCACATTTTTATTGTGTATATTTTTTGTAAAAAAGTAAAAGTACAAATAGAAAATACTAGTAGCTTTAGTAAGTTTTTCATAATAGGTGGTTTATGTTTTTATTTGGTAAATATTTATAAATTAATGATTTATATCAATCCGTAAATATTACCATAAATACCATAAATAGTGCCAAGCTCTAACCTGATTGTAACGGTAAATTTGCATAGATATTAAGTAGTAAGGTATATGAGTGATATAAAACAAGATTCAACGCAACTTGGTTTTGAAAAAGAGAATGAGCAATTCAGAACAGAGGTCGCAACAATGGATAAAAAAGGAACTCGAAAATGGGTGTATGCGAAGAAACCTTCTGGGAGATACACTAATTATCGTACAATTGTTTCTTCGGTTCTATTGCTTTTATTAGTTGGGTTACCCTTTATAAAATTAACAAATGGAAATCCTATTTTTAAATTTGATGTGTTCAATACGAATTTCATTCTTTTTGGTTATCCATTTTTTACAACAGATTTTTTCTTACTTGCTTTCGGGATGATTGTAAGTGTGGTTTTTATTATATTATTTACGACTGTTTATGGACGATTGTTTTGTGGATGGTTATGTCCGCAAACAATTTTTATGGAAAGTGTTTTTCGTAAAATTGAGTATTGGATAGAAGGTGATAGAAGCAAACAAATTCGTTTGGATAAACAAGATTGGAACGAAGAAAAAATTCTGAAAAGAGGAGGAAAGTGGACGATATTTTACATTATTTCGTTTTTCTTTTCGAATATATTTTTGGCATATATCATCGGAATGGATGAATTGATCAAAGTAATTACCGAAGGTCCATCAGAGCATGGAGGTTTATTATTTGGAACATTTATTTTTAGTATTTTTTTCTATTTTGTTTTCGCTTGGTTTCGTGAGCAGGTTTGTACGTTGGTATGTCCTTACGGAAGATTTCAAGGAGTTTTGATTGATAAAAAAACAATTCAAGTTTCGTATGATTTCAAAAGAGGTGAAAATACAAACGGACGCTCTAAATTTAGAAAAGGAGAAGATCGAATTGCTGTAGGAAAAGGAGACTGTATAGATTGTGGTCAATGTGTGGCAGTTTGTCCTACTGGAATTGATATTAGAAATGGTTCGCAATTAGAATGTGTAAATTGTACTGCATGTATGGATGCTTGTGATGATATTATGACGAAGATTAATCTTCCGACAGGATTGATTCGTTATGCTTCTGAAGAAAATATCGAACAAGGAAAATCATTTAAGATTACTGCAAGATTAATTGCTTTTACATTTGTATTGGTTGCAATGATAGGAGCAATGACGGTGTTTATGTTAAATAGAAGTGATGTCGAAGTGAAGTTTCTACAAGTTCCAGGAAAAGATTATGTCGTAGAAGGTGATTATATCATTAATACAATGCAATACAGTTTGATGAATAAAACCAACGAACAATATAAATTAGTTGTTCGTGTAAATGGTTTTAAAGGTGGAAAAACTGTTTTGTTAGTAGAGCCAAATCAATATATACAAATAAATGAAGGACAATTAAAGCAAGGTTTAATAGATATTAAAATTCCTAAAAGCGAACTGAAATCTTACAAAGTTCCAGTTATTTTAGAATTAAAAGATTTGAAGGGAAAAACCATCGATCATTATACGATAAGTTTTATGGCTCCTTTTTAGTTGAATTAAAAACGTCTTACAATTTGTAAGACGTTTTTTTTTGAGTTTATTTTTTTGTCAACACTTCGTTTTCAAATGTCACACCTTCCCATCCGTTTTGCATAAATTGACGAATATTATTGTGATCAGTTCCTTCTGGCGAATCTAATACAGCTTGATAATGTTCCGCAAATAATTTTAAGGTGTCATCTTCAGAGAAATTATTCAATTTTGCAAAAGCAAAAACCTTCGCACTTCCTTGATTTTGATCCGCAGCATTTTCCTGATTTCCATTTACAAAAGCAGAAGCTGTATAAATATAATTTTCTTCAATATGCGCAATAACATCAGCAAAATTAGCTTCGTTTTGGTTTAATTTTTCTAAAATCATTGTATCTTTTTGTCAAAAATAAGAACTTATTTCGAATACAATAAATCATTAAGTATGTTAATTTGTTCATGTCATCAAATTGTTAACTTATATTTAACAACTTTCTGTCTATTAATTAATTACATTTATAATTATTAACAAAATAAAAATAAATTTTATGTTTGAAAGAAGGCAATTTAATTATGAAACGTCAAGTGTTGCGCTACGTGAACTTGCGGAAAAAGGATATCAAGAAGATTTTAATTTATTAGAAAGTGATTTGATTGATCATCCGCACGATTTTAGAATTATTTATATCTATCGTTACGAAGGAAATTCGAATCCTGAAGATGAATCAAGTGTTTATGGAATCGAAAAAATATCGACAGGAGAAAAAGGAGTTTTAGTTGCAGGCAATTTGGGATTTGTACAAACAAATTTAGCATCGATACTTATCCAATTAGAAATTGAGGGCAGAGGTAGAATTCTGAACAACTAAAAATAAAAGCATGAATCAACTACTAAATATTACCATTAAAATATAAAAAAGCGTTATCAATTTTCTTGGTAACGCTTTTTTATATTTTTTCGAATAAATTTGGACTTTCTAAAGAAAGTTAATCGTTTTCTATTTTTAGTAATAGTCTATATTCAGAAAAACGATGTTCGCGAATAGGTCTTATAAAAGGTTCTGTTTTGAAATATAAAACTAAACATGGAGAAATATTTTTATATTTTTCTACAAACTCAAACAAAACTAATTCACCATTCTTTATTCGCTGTTTTATTTTGTTGTGATAAGGATACATTTTCCTTTTTATAAACTATTACTTCGCTTTTCTACATAAAACCTTGAACGGAATAGAAAATGCACTATTATATTTTGATTTCAAACGACGAATATCTCTCGAAGCAGATGCTCTTGTAAAATAATCTCCAACTAAAACGCGATAGTCTGGTGAGAAATAAGCTGTTTGCGATGATAAGTCAGGATAAGAACGTGCAAATTCATTTCTTACCTTCTCTGCATCTTTTCTATCTTTCGAATAATAAATCTGAATTTTGAAACCATTAACCTGTGGTGTACCTGCGCAAGGATCATTAGATTGTATAACTGGTTTTTTCTCTGTCGGTTTCTTTACAGTAGTGGTATAACTACAAACAGCGTCTTCTTTTGCTTTTAAAACATTATTTATTCTACTATCAATTTCCATATTCAATGTACCATTGTTGATAATTTGAACGGTATCAATTTTATCTTGAGCAAACACGCAAGAAGAAAATGTAATAAGGAATAAAAAGATAAATTTTTTCATAAGATGAAATTAATTTGTGCAAATATACTTTTTACAATTAAGTTATTAAATTTTATAGACTTTTATTTTCTTACAACGAATATTGTTCCAATTTTTTTTAACTAACAAATATTTGATTGTTGTTTCATAAAATTGATTGGCAGATTGTAATAAAAACAATAATGATTATTTTTTTTAATTATGTTAAATAGTAATTTTTCTTGTTCTAAATCTTTTCTATCAAATCAAATAGATAATATTTATACAGCGATATTTTTTAACAATTAATTTAGAAACGTTTTAAATTAAGCTTAATGACAAAGTTCAGTATGTAAACTTTATGATTTTATTAAGTATTGAAGCTATTTTTGCTGTTAGTTAAGTGTTCAAATAAAAACGAGTTAAAAGAAACAACGAACTGAGATTATTTAAGTAAATGAAGGCAAGATTTCTAAAAAGAATACGTTTATGGAGCTGCGCGATAATACTATCGACGTTCTCCTTAGCAAATGCCCAAGATGCAGGTAAAGGTTACGAGTTATTCGAAGCCAACTGTACTGCATGTCACCAGATTGATGGTAAATTAATTGGGCCGGAATTACGTAATGTTGAGAAACGCGTACAAGAACAAGCTGGACTTGGAAAAGAGTGGTTACACGCTTGGATTAAGGACAATAAAGCTTTACGTGCGTCTGGAGATGCGTATGCAAACAAAATTTTCGCTGAGTACAATAACACTGAAATGTTAGCTTTCCCTAACTTATCTGACGGTGATATTGATAATATTCTAGCGTATACTGCCGATCCTGATGGTGGTAAAAAGGCTTTTGATGATGCAAAAGCTGCAAAAAAGAAAGAAGCTGCTGCTGCTAAAGCTGCTGCTGCCGGAAACGGAGGTGGTGCTGGAACAGGAGTTATCGCAGTTGGATTTGTTGTATTAGCAGCATTATTATTGTGGATTTTGGTTCGCGTTAATGCATTAGTTAAAGCAACTGCAACTGATGATTTAGATTCTAAAGAAGAAAAAGCTGCTTTTTCTTTCGCAAACTTCTTCCAAAAATACCAAAAAGTTGGTGGTGTGTTAATCGCAGTATTAGCATTCTTTGCATTGTACAACGTGTATTGGGGATTAATGGGAGTTGGTGTTGATAAAGGTTACGAGCCAGAACAACCAATTTATTTCTCTCACAAAGTTCACGCAGGTGTACAAGGTATCGACTGTCAGTACTGTCACAGTTCTGCTAAATACGGTAAAGTGTCTGGAATTCCTTCACCAAACGTATGTATGAACTGTCACAAAACAATCAAAGAATACAAAGGAGATTACTTCGAAGAAGATTTAATCACTTCTGGTAAATTCGCTGATGAGGAAGCAGTTAAGAACTTCTATACAGGAGAAATCCAAAAAATGTATAAAGCTATTGGATGGAATCCAGAAACGAACAAATACGATGGTCCACAAAAACCAATCGAATGGGTACGTATCCACAATATGCCAGATTTCGTATTCTTTAGCCACGCACAACACGTTGTAGCAGGAGAGAAAGCGATTAAGAAAGCAATTAAAGGTGGAACTATTCCAAATGCTAAAGAATTGAACATTGGATCAGGAGACCAAGTTTGTTTTGCATGTCATGGACGTGTTGATGAAATGAACGAAGTAAAAATGGCGAATGATTTCACAATGGGATGGTGTATCGAGTGTCACAGAACTACTGAGGTAGATATGGACAACGAGTATAACAAAGAATATTACGCAGAACTACACGAAAAACTGAAAAAACAGTACGGTGACGCAACTAAGATTACAGTTGATGCTATCGGAGGTTTAGAGTGTGGTAAATGTCATTATTAATATAAAAAAGAGAGGAGTATAAATGGCTTCGAAGAAAAATTACTGGAAAAGTTTTGAGGAGTTAACTGACAATACATTAAATGAAAAGTTAACTACCAACGAATTTGCAGAAGAAATTCCTGTAGATAATTTCTTAGGGAATGATAACGCCATGGAGAATAGTCAAACTTCACGACGTGACTTTTTGAAGATTTTAGGGTTCAGTACAGCTGCTGTTACTTTAGCAGCCTGTGAAGCTCCAATCGTAAAATCTGTTCCTTATGTAGTGAAACCAGAAAACATTATGCCTGGTGTACCTACTTATTATGCATCTACAATTTTTGATGGATACGATTACGCGAACGTATTAGTACGTACAAGAGAAGGTCGTCCTATTAGAATTGATGCAAACAAAGGCGCAAAATATTATGGTTCTACAAATGCACGTGTTCAGGCATCTGTATTATCATTATACGATTCTGATAAAATAAAATCACCTTTAACAAACGCAGGTGAAAACTTCAAAGCAACATCTTGGAAAGAGCTTGATGCCCGTGTAACAAAAGCATTAGCATCAGTAGGAGGGAAAAAAGTAGTTATTTTAACTTCATCTTTACCTTCACCAACAACTAAAAAGTTGATTGCTGAGTTTGCAACAAAATATCCAACAACTCAACACGTTGTTTATGATGCAATTTCTTCTACGAATGCATTAGACGCAGCGCAAGAAGTTTATGGAAAAAGAGAATTGCCATTCTACGATCTTAAGAATGCTGAATTAGTTGTTTCTTTCAACGCAGATTTCTTAGGTGATTATAATGGTGGTGGAATGGAAGGTGATTATGGTATTGCTCGTAAACCAGGAGCAAAAATGATGCGTCACATCCAAGTAGAATCTGTTTTATCTTTAACAGGAGCAAATGCTGATACACGTTATCCATTAAAACCAACTGATACTGAAAAAGTATTGGCTGAAGTTTATAATAAATTAGCAGGTGGTTCAGCTTCATCTAAAGAAGCATTAGCTATTGCTGCTGAATTAACAGCAAAAGGTTCTAAAGCGGTTGTTATGGCTGATGGTTCGAAAGAAGCATACGCAATTGCATACGCAATTAACCAATTGTTAGGATCAGCTGCAGTTTCTGATAAAGCTGTTTTATTAAAAGAGTCTAACGACGCTGTATTTAATCAATTTGTTGCAGAAGCTAAAGCTGGACAAGTTGGAGTTTTATTAAACTTCCAAACAAATCCAATTTACAATGCTAAAAATGCAAAAGAAATTGAAGCAGCTTTCAAAAACATTGGACTTAAAGTTGGTTTAGTTGAAAAATTAGACGAAACTGCATCAGTAATGGACGTTATTGCTCCAGTTACTCACGGTTTAGAGTCTTGGAATGATTTCAACCCATTAACAGGTGTTTATTCATTACAACAACCAACAATTCCACGTGTATTTGATTCTCGTCAATTCCAAGATTCATTAATCGCATGGATGACAGGAGTAACTAAAGTAACAGAAGTAGAAGATCCAAATGATCCAATTATGGTGATGGCGGTTTCTGCAACTAGACAAAAAGTTTCTCCATATTACTTATATGTAAAACAAAACTGGGAATCAGCTATTTTACCAAAATTAGGTGTAGATTTCAACAAAGCATTATACAATGGTTATAATGAAGCGACTGAAACTTCTACATTTACTGCTAACACTGGTGTTGCTGCAGCTGCTGCTACAAAATTAGCTGCTGGTAAAGCGACAGAATGGGAGATTCAATTCTATTCTAAAGCTGGTTTAGGAGATGGTACACAAGCAAACAATCCTTGGTTACAAGAATTACCAGATCCAATTACACGTAACTCTTGGGATAACTATTTAACAGTTAATCCAAATGATGCGGAAAAATTAGGAATCAAAATTCAAGATAACTACAACGTTACAAACGGAAGAATGCAATTTGACGGTGAGTATGTAAACTTAACTGTTAATGGAGTAGTTTTAGAAAATGTTCCAGTATTCATCCAACCAGGTCAAGCAATCGGAACTGTAGGTTTAGCTTTCGGTTACGGTCGTACAAAAGCTGGTAAAGTTGCAAATAATGTAGGGGTTAACGCTTTCGCATTATACACTGGTAATGTAGGTGCATCTAACGTTAAGATCGAAAAATCTTCTCGTTCAGATAAACACGAATTTGCTAACATGCAACAACAACCAACATTGATGGGACGTTACGAAATCGCAAGAGAAGTTTCTTTAGCAGATTTCATCAACACAGATCGTCAAGAATGGAATCCAGTTGCGAAGATGCCAACATGGAGAGGAGATTCTCCAGTAGGTGAAGTAGATTTATGGGCTAGTTTTGATCGTTCAACAGGACCTCACTTCAATTTAACAATTGATATGAACTCTTGTACAGGATGTGGAGCGTGTGTAATTGCTTGTCAAGCAGAAAACAACGTGCCAACTGTTGGTAAAGAGCAAATGCGTATGTCGAGAGATATGTATTGGTTAAGAATTGACCGTTACTACTCTGATGTTACTTACCAAGATAAAGACGGAAAATTAACTCAAAAAGTTGCGTTAGAATCTGATCCAGATAACGAACCACAACAATATACACGTTTAATTAAGCCAGAGGCTGAAAATCCAGATGTGATTTTCCAACCATTAATGTGTCAACACTGTAACCACGCTCCTTGTGAGACTGTGTGTCCAGTAGGTGCAACATCTCATGGTCGTCAAGGTCAAAACATGATGGCTTATAACCGTTGTGTTGGTACTCGTTATTGTGCAAATAACTGTCCTTATAAAGTACGTCGTTTCAACTGGTTTAACTGGGCGAACAATGATAAATACGACTTCCACATGAACAATGATTTAGGTCGTATGGTACTTAACCCAGATGTTGTTGTACGTACACGAGGAGTAATTGAGAAATGTTCATTCTGTATCCAACAAACTCAAGCTGCAATCTTAAAAGCTAAGAAAGAGAACAGAGTAGTTAAAGACGAAGAGTTTATGGCTGCTGCTGCTTGTGCTGCTGCTTGTGGAACAGGTGCGATGAAATTTGGTGATATCAATGATGATAAATCTGAAGTAAGAGCAGCATCGAAAGATAAACGTTCTTATGTTTTATTAGAAGAAATTGGTACAAAACCAAACGTTATCTATCAAGTAAAAGTTAGAAACAGAAAAGAACAAGCTTAATTAAATTAGTAAAGAATTAATAAGGTAAACAAATATGTCACATTACGAATCACAGGTAAGAGAACCCCTTATTTTAGGACATAAAACCTACCACGATATCACAGTAGACATTGCTCGTCCAATTGAGACGCCAGCAAGTAAATTGTGGTGGACATGTTTCAGTATAGCAATGGTTGCATTCATCTTTGGTGTTGGAGCAATTGCTTATACAGTAGGAACTGGTATTGGTGTATGGGGATTGAATAGAACGATTAACTGGGGTTGGGATATCACCAACTTCGTATGGTGGGTAGGTATCGGTCACGCTGGTACGTTAATCTCAGCCGTTTTATTATTATTCCGTCAAAAATGGAGAATGTCGGTTAACCGTTCTGCGGAAGCCATGACAATCTTCGCCGTTGTACAGGCAGCGTTATTCCCTGTAATTCACATGGGTCGTCCATGGTTAATGTACTGGGTATTCCCAATTCCTAACCAATTTGGATCTTTATGGCCTAACTTTAACTCACCATTATTATGGGACGTATTCGCGATTTCTACGTATTTCTCTGTATCAACAGTTTTCTGGTTGATGGGATTAATTCCTGACTTCGCTATGGTACGTGACCGTGCAACAAAACCATTCGCTAAGAAAATCTACGGAATCTTATCATTCGGATGGGGTGGTGGAGCAAAACACTGGCAACGTTTCGAAGAGTTATCTTTGGTATTAGCTGGTTTATGTACACCGTTAGTATTCTCGGTACACACGATTGTATCTTTTGACTTCGCAACGTCGGTAATCAAAGGATGGCACTCAACAGTATATCCTCCATATTTCGTTGCTGGAGCTATTTTCTCTGGTTTCGCGATGGTACAAACATTATTAAGTGTAATGCGTAAAGTTTTACACTACGAAGATTATATCACACGTAAACACATCGAGTACATGAATATTGTAATCGTTGTAACAGGTGGTATGGTTGCAGTAGCATACTTAACAGAGTTATGGATCGCTTGGTATTCAGGATCTCGTTACGAAGACTTTACATACTTCTCTCCAGGAGCAGCAACAGGACCTTATTGGTGGGCATTCTGGGCGTTAATTATCTGTAACGTTTTAGTACCAGGATTATTATGGATTCGTCCAATCAGAAGAAACTTCTTCTGGACATTCGTTATCTCTATCGTAGTTAACATCGGTATGTGGTTCGAGCGTTTTGATATTATCGTTATCAACTTATCTCGTGACTATTTACCATCGAGCTGGACAATGTTTATGCCTTCATGGGTAGACGTAGGTATCTTCTTAGGTACTATGGGATTCTTTTCTGTGTTATACTTATTGTACGCACGTACATTCCCAGTTATTTCACAATCTGAATTAAAAACTATTTTGAAATCATCAGGCGAAAGCTATAAAAAACATCATACTGAAGATGAGCATCACGAACACTAAAATCGTTTATGGTCTTTACGGAGACGATGATGATTTATTAAAAGCAGTAAAATCTATTCGTAAACAAGGTATTACGATAGATGAAGTATATACACCTTTCCCTGTACACGGTTTAGATAAAGCCTTAGGATTAAAGAAAACTCGTATTTCTGACCTTGCTTTCTTCTACGGTGCATTTGGTACAACGTTAGCATCTTTGATGACATGGTTTATTATGAACCATGACTGGGCTCAAGATATTGGAGGGAAACCATCTTTTTCTTGGGGTGAGAATATGCCAGCTTTCGTTCCTATTATGTTCGAGTTGACAGTATTCTGTGCAGCGCACTTTATGTCATTAACATACTTAGTGCGTAACAAAATGTACCCAGGTGCTAAAGCTAAAAACCCAGATCCACGTACAACAGATGATAAATTCTTAATCGAAATCAGAACAGCTGATGTTGAGAAAATCAAAAATGTATTTGTAGAAACTGGTGCTGAAGAAGTAACTGTAAAAGGTGATGTAGTCGTAGAACCAAGTGTTAACAATTTAGTACAAGAAGCATAATGAAAAAGATAGCATTACTTATAGGATTAGGAAGTATTATTATCACTTCTTGTTCTGATAAAAAACGTCACGCAAGTATCGTATATATGCCAGATATGTATTATCCTACGGCATATGATCCTTATGAAAAGGCAACTTTTGGTTACCCTCATGACAAAGAAAACTCTGAAGTTCCTGTATTAAGTAAAAATCATAATATGTCTGCATTAGAATCTGTAGAAGGTGCTGTTGCAAGAACAGATGGTGATATTTTACCATGGACTTTCAAAAACAATAACGCTGGTTATGCACAAGCAAAAGCAGTAACTGTTTCTCCTTTGAATGCGGCTAACAAAGCTGCAGACTTAGAAAGAGGTAAGTTATTGTTTGGACAAAACTGTGCAGTTTGTCACGGTGACGCTGGTGATGGACAAGGATCAATCGTAAAATCTAAAGCTTATTCAGGTGTTCCTAATTATAGCGAAAGAGATGTTACAGTAGGTTCTGTTTATCATGTAATTATGTACGGAAAAAATGCGATGGGTTCTTACGCATCTCAATTGACTCCTGCAGACCGTTGGAGAGTTGCTGAATATGTAATGAGTTTGAAAGGTGCTACTACAGCTGCCACTGCCACTGCTGGAGACGCAACTGCTGAAGCAAAACCTGCAACAGAAACTGAAACAGCAACTAATAAATAATAAAATAAGTTAATTATTATGCAATATACATTTTCCCCAAGATTAAAAAATGCATCACTTATCTTAGCTGTTATAGGTGTTGTACTTTACGGGATAGGATTTTTCTTACATCAACAAGATGTTGCTAATTCAACTGAATATATTAACGGTTTGATTGAAGCTCACCCAACTCAATTTTTTGGTGACTACATTTCAGATTCTTATGCATCTATGAACACAGATCATGCTGGACACATGGAGCATTTGACAAATTTATTGAAAAACAGACCTTGGGCTGCTTTCTATGTACCAGCTTATTTATCGTTTGGTATTGCAGCATCTGCTTTGTTTTTCTTATGTATTCAATTCGTAGCTAACGCTGGTTGGTCTATGGTAGTATCTCGTGTTATGGAGGCTATCGCATCATTTTTACCAGTTGGTTCTGTACTTGTAGCTATCATCGTTTTAGGATCTTATTTTCACATGAATCACTTATTCCACTGGATGGATGCTGATTTAATAAATCCTGATAGCGAGAAGTATGATATCTTCATGGCGAACAAAGCTCAACTTTGGTTAAGTCCTAACTTCTGGTTAGTACGTTGTGTTATTTACTTAGTAGTATTATCTTTAATGTTACCAGTAATTAAAAACGCAACACGTAAATTAGATGAGACAAACGGAGACTTAAAAGTGTACGCTCAATTGTACAAAAAATCAGTAATTTACTTAGTGATTTTCGCAATTTGTTCTGCAGCATTTGCTTGGGATTTCGTGATGTCTTTAGATCCACACTGGTTCTCTTCATTATTTATGTGGTACGGAATGGTTTCATATTTAGTTTCTGCGGTTTCTATTATGGCAATTATTTCTATCTACTTAAAAAGAAAGAACGCATTACCATTATTTAATGATAACCATTTACATGATTTAACAAAATACATGTTTGGTTTCTCATTATTATGGTCATACTTATGGTTCTGTCAATTCATGTTACAATGGTACGCGAACATTCCTGAGGAAGCTCAATACTTCCAACAACGTATGGCGCAATACCCATTATATTTCTGGATGTTGATCATTAACTTAGTAGCTCCATTCTTGATTTTAATTTCATCAAGCATGAAACGTCGTTACCAAATCGTTTTCGCGATGGGATTCGTTATCATCTTTGGACACTACTGGGATTTCTACAACCAAATTATGCCAGCAGCTGTTGGACCATTCCACAACTTTGGTTTAATGGAAATTGGAGCATTAGTTGGAATCGGAGGATTATTTACATTCGTAGTTATGAATGCAGTTTCTAAATTAAACCTAGAAGCAAAAGGTCACCCTTACTTCCACGAATCAAAAATTTATGAATATCCTTTCTAATTAGAAAGATGTTATAAAATCTAAAAAGCTCGATGCATTTGCATCGAGCTTTTTTATTTGATTAATAATTTGTAATATTCTTATTCTTGAATTGTTCTACGTTTTATTTCCAAATCAACCAAGAAATGATCGACATCGTCATCTGTTGATAAATTTCCAACCACGTAAACACCTTTATCTCCGTTTTGATTATTGATTATACCATAAACAGAAGATTCGTCATCAGGATCAGACATTCCTTCGTAACGATAAATACACACAATATCAAAGATTTCAGGAGCTTGTTTTAATTGATCTTTTTCGATATTATAGTCAATCGTAAAACCATTTTCTTTTAGTTCGTCTAAGGCTTCGTTTGTTGTTTTGTAGCGGTATTGGATTTTTTCTTTCATAATTTTAATAGTTTAATTATTGAGTCTCAAATACTATTCCAATCAGTATATTCATTAAAATATAGTAAAGTCTTTTTTGGTAAGGTTATTGTTTTATTTCAAAGTGAATATAATGAATATGATTATGAAACTAATACTATTAAAAAAAATTAACTTGATTGCAGTTTTTGCTCTTGCTGCTTTATTTTTGGTTTCGTGTGATGGATCTACAACTATATATGGATTAGAGCATCAGCATAAACACAAAAAGAAGTATAAGAAATATCCGAAGTACGAAGTAAGATATGATGACCATCGTAGCTTACCACCAGGTCAACACAAAAAAGTACACGGTGATAAATCTTCAAAAAGATATGCACCAGTTCAACAAAAGAAAAATAATGGGAAATTTTATAAAAAGAAAGGGCATAATAAACATCATAATGATTAAAAAAGAAAAGGATTG
>NZ_DEVJ01000044.1:23983-48825 GCF_002362875.1 Empedobacter sp. UBA3239
CAATCCTTTTCTTTTTTAATATCTAAAAATTGTTTTATTCTACAACTTCCATTTCTACGTTTAATGTTCCCGCATTAATAGAACCTATAGAAGTAAACGCTGCTTTACTCAAATCCAATAAACGAGATTTTGTATGAGGTCCTCTATCGTTTATTTTTACAACAACAGATTTTCCGTTATTTGTATTGGTTACTTTGACTTTTGTACCGAATGGTAAAGTTTTGTGGGCTGCAGTTAAGTTATTTTTGTTATATAACTCGCCACTAGAAGTTTTTTTACCGTGAAATTTATCAGCATACCATGATACAATTCCACTTACTTTTTTTCCAGCTTTTTCAACAATTTCCGAAATCGCAGTGTTATCTGTTTTATTAAAATCTGAAAATTTATTGATTAAATTAAGTTTCAAATTTTTAGTTATAGTAACTGGTAACGGATTTTCTATTGAAAAGTTTGATTTTCCTTTAGCTTGAGCCATTGGGATAATCATCAGCATTACTAATAATGTTAAAATATTCTTTGTCATTCTTTAGTTCTTTCTGAATCTTTATCTAAAATAAGCATAATAGATTTTGTTTGTACATGCATAGTTTTTTCTAATGATTTTCAGAAAATAAAAGAGACCTAAATGTCTATGTTTAGTAGCTTTAGAAAGAAATGTTAACTATAAGTTAAAAATATAGTTACTTATTAAAATTTTTAAGAATTATTTACAATTATTGTCTAAATAATTATTAATCAATTTATTAACTTTTTAACAAGTAAATGTTAAATTAAATGACGCGATTAAGATGTTGATTTAAGATATTTTTTAATCCAGTAAAACGCATAATTTGTTGAAGAATTTGACTCGTTTCTTCAATTGATAATTCAGGATTTTTTGTTTGATGCATCAATTCTTTAATCATATTATCTATGTAAATAATTTTGAAGCGAAGTAAAACATCAAATAAATCTTTGTGCACAAATTCTTCTTTTTTCTTAATATTGATGCCTTGTTTTACTGTCCAGTTTTCGCTTAAACTATGCTTTTCTAACATCATTTCCGAAGCAAGCTGTACAATTTCTGGATTGGTTAATCGAGAAAAATAGGTTCCTGTTCGCAATTCATCATTTTCTAAACCAACTTTCACTTCTTCTAAAATAGATTGATAAAGCGGATTACTCAAACTCAGTTCGTTTTCATCAAATTGAGAAATGATTTCTTGGTTAACTGTTGTTTTATATAGCTCGTTGTTCTCGTTCTTCAAATCAACTTCCAAATCACCAAATTGCATAATCAACTTAATAATTTCATTTTCTACAGTTTGTTGAACATTGATGACTTCCTTTGTAGACGGAACAACCGAAATAGCAGTTTTTTTTGTTCGCGCATTATCGATAATATGAGAAGACGAAGAAGTTGATTTATCGCCAGAATTTTGCAATTGAGCCAATTCTTTGAACAAAACTTCTTCTCGAATTTCCATAATTTTAGAAGTTTCTGCAATGTAAACTTCTTGCTTGATAATATTTGGAATAAGTGAAATCGATTTGACAATTTCTCTAATTAATTCAGCTTTTTTGATAGGATCATTCTTCGCATCTTCCAACAAAACATTTGCCTTGAAACGAATAAAATCGGAGGCATTTTCTTTTATATACGCTTCGATTTCTGTTGTCGAATGTTTTTTGGAAAACGAATCTGGATCTTCGCCTTCTGGTAACAAAAGAATTTTGACATTCATTTCTTGTTCCAAAATCATATCAATTCCACGGAAAGATGCTTTGATCCCAGCATTATCACCATCGTACATCACAATGATGTTCTCTGTCAAACGTTTTATCAAACGAATTTGTTCATTTGTAAGCGCTGTTCCAGAACTCGCTACTACATTTTGAATTCCTGCTTGATGCAACGACAAAACATCTGTATAACCTTCGACCAAAAAACATTGATCTGCTTTTGTAATGTGTTGTTTTGCCTGAAATAATCCGTAAAGCGTTTTACTTTTATGGTAAATTTTATTTTCGGGAGAGTTTAAATATTTAGCAGCTTTGGCATCATTTCGCAAAATTCTTCCACCAAAACCTAATGTACGTCCCGAAAAACTATAAATAGGAAACATAACACGTTCGCGAAACTTGTCATATTTCTTATTATCTTCTTTGAAAGTTGCTAAACCAGCTTCTTCAATTAATTCTTTCGAATAACCATTTTTTAAGGCATATTCAGCAAAGGCATCCCATTGTTTTGGTGAATAACCAAGTTCAAATTTGTCGATGGTTTCTTTGGTAAAGCCACGTTCGCGGAAATAACTTAATCCAATCAAATTTCCTTCTTCCGAATTATGCAATTGATTAGTGAAGAATTTCTTCGCAAAATCAGTCAAGATATATAAACTTTCGCGGTCTTTTTCCTCTTGTTGTTGCTCAAAAGTATATTCACCATCTTCTTCAATCTCGATGTTATAACGTTTTGCCAACCATCGCAACGCTTCTGGATAAGTAAATTGTTCAACTTCCATCAAAAAAGTCACAACATTTCCACCTCTTCCAGAAGAAAAATCTTTCCAGATTTGTTTGGCAGGTGAAACAACAAAAGAAGGTGTTTTTTCGTTCCCAAAAGGCGAGAGTCCTTTTAAGCTAGAACCTGCACGTTTTAAGTTTACAAAATCACCAACAACTTCTTCTACACGAGCTGTTTCGAAAATTATATCTATCGTTCTTTGAGAAATCAAATTGAATTATTTTTTAGAATTATGTAAACAAATTAATTCTCAAAATTAAAACAAATTCTTTACTTGGCTTCATCTTTTCAAAACCTTTGTAGAAATGTATTTTAACATTTTTGAGATTTGGTATGATATTCGTTTATTAGACTGAAACTTGAAATTAAATTTTATGAAATCAACAATTTTAAAAATATCTTTTTCAGCAATTTTAGCAACAGGATTCTTAACATCTTGTTCTACTGTTAATAACGTGATAGGTAATACTGAAAACACAAATAACAACTCTATTTTAGGAAAATGGGAGTTGAGCCAAATCAATTTTATGAAGGCAGGTTCTATTGCAGAAGCTTATCCAATGGGAACTCCTTACCTTAATTTTATTTCGAATAGTATGTTAAATGTTTCGGATGGTTGTAACACTTTGAATGGAGGAGTTACAATTTCTGGAAATGAAATTACATTTGGTAATATGATGTCTACGATGAAAGCTTGTCAAAATGTAGAAGATTCTAATTTCAGTTCAAAATTAAACGGAAAATTAAAATACTCTATTTCAGATAATAAATTATTATTAATTCAAGGAGATATTGTCATCATGACTTTTGTTCGTCCTGGTAATTTAGCAGGTTCTTGGGAATTAGAAGAATTTATTGGTAAAGATAGAAGTGCCAAAACATTAGATGATCGTTTCCCAAATCAAAAACCTAGATTAACATTTCAAAATAACAAGGTTTCTGGTAATGATGGATGTAATAATTTGACAGGTGCTTATGTAGCAGTTGGTAATTCATTGACAGTAAAAAACATCGCCACTACGCGAATGGCTTGTCAAGGTGTAGATTATGATGCTTTTGGAGAGCGTTTTAATAATGTAAATAAATACGAAATTGTAGACGGAAAATTAGTTTTGTTTGCAAATGATGTTAAAACAATGGTTTTCAAGAAAAAATAATGAAATTCAATTTATAAATCATTAAAGCTGTCATTTTTTGACAGCTTTTTTATTTTTATATTTGTAGACTTTTTAAAAGGAGAGAAAGATGAAATTTCCACAAACACATCAATTAAAAGATATAGCATCAATTATCGATGCGAAATTTATTGGAGACGAAAATTTTCCAGTAGAAGGAATCAATGAAATTCACCGTGTAGAAGCGGGAGATATAGTTTTTGTTGATCATCCAAAATATTATGATAAAGCGTTACAATCGAATGCTACAATCGTTTTGATTAACAAAGAAGTTGATTGTCCAGAAGGAAAAGCTTTGTTGATTTCTGATGATCCTTTCCGTGATTTTGTCAAAATTGGACAACATTTTATGGCGTTTGAAACTTCTACAAAACAAATTTCTGATTCAGCAGAAATAGGTGAAGGAACAGTTATTCAGCCAGGGGCATTTATTGGAAATCATGTTAAAATTGGAAAAAATTGTGTGATTCATTCTAATGTTTCAATCAATGATTATGCAATTATCGGAGATAATGTAATTATTCGTTCGGGAACAGTTTTAGGAGCTGATGCATTTTATTACAAAAACCGCGAAACAGGTTTTGATCGTTTAAAATCTGTCGGAAATGTTATCATCGAAAATAATGTAGAAATTGGTGCGAATTGTACGATAGATAGAGGAGTTTCTGCGTCTACAATTATTGGAGAAGGAACAATTATGGATAACTTAATTCAGATTGGTCATGATACAATTATAGGTAAAAAATGTTTGATTGCTTCGCAAGTTGGAATTGCTGGTTGTGTAAATGTAGAAGACGAAGTTTCTATTTGGGGACAAGTTGGGATTACAAGTGGTATAACAATCGGTACAAAAGCGGTGTTATTAGCACAAGCAGGAGTTAGTAAATCTTTGGAAGGTGGAAAAACATATTTTGGTTATCCAGCAGAAGAGGCTCGTGGCTTGTATAAAAAAATGGCTGTCACAGAGATAATGGTTCGCGATTACAAGAGAAAATAAAATTCTTTATAGAATATATTTGCAGCCGACCATTTGGTCGGCTTTTTTTTATGATAAATATCTTATACTTTTTTGTCCTGTTCTAATAAAGACTTAGTGTATTTTTTACATTGAATATTTTTTAAAATGCAAAACTCCTTTTATATTTGTGTAAATTAAAAATCACAATGTCTGTATTAGTAAACAAAGATTCAAAAATAATCGTTCAAGGTTTCACAGGGAAAGAAGGAACTTTTCATGCTGAGCAAATGATTGAATATGGAACACAAGTAGTAGGTGGTGTAACTCCAGGAAAAGGAGGACAAACTCACCTAGGATTACCAATTTTTAACACAGTAAAAGATGCTGTTGATCAAGCAGGAGCAGACGTTTCTATTATTTTCGTTCCACCAGCATTCGCTGCTGACGCTGTAATGGAAGCTGCAGAAGCAGGTATCAAAGTAATTATTTGTATTACAGAAGGTATTCCAGTAGAAGATATGGTAAAAGTACAAGCTTATGTTGACCAAAGAGATGTAACATTAATCGGACCTAACTGTCCTGGTGTTATTACTTCTGAGGAAGCTAAAGTTGGTATTATGCCAGGTTTCATTTTCAAAAAAGGTAAAGTTGGTATCGTTTCTAAATCAGGAACTTTAACTTACGAAGCTGCAGACCAAGTTGTAAAAGCTGGTTACGGAATTTCTACAGCAATCGGAATTGGTGGAGACCCAATTATTGGAACTACAACGAAAGAAGCTGTTGAATTATTTATGAATGACCCTGAAACTGAGTGTATCGTAATGATTGGTGAAATTGGTGGACAATTAGAAGCTGAGGCTGCTCGTTGGATTAAAGCAAATGGAACTAAACCAGTTGTAGGATTTATCGCAGGACAAACTGCACCAAAAGGTCGTACAATGGGACACGCTGGAGCTATCGTTGGTGGAGCTGATGATACAGCACAAGCTAAAATGGCAATTATGGAAGAATGTGGAATCCACGTTGTTGCATCTCCTGCTGATATCGGAGCTACAGTTGCAAAAGTTTTAGGATAAGAATATTCTTAATCAAAATAGTAAGGAACTCAAATTTGAGTTCCTTTTTTTATTTTAAAATTCTTGTTATGCAATAAATATTATATGTAATCAATACAATCAATAATACTCCTAAACACATTAGTAATAAATCAAATCGCCCTTGAAATTTATTTGAAAAATCGATTTGTATTAACTCTTTATTTTGATATTTTAAAGCTTGTATTGATATTATTTTCTTATTATTTAAATGAGAATAAAAATAAGGTTGTGCCAGTTTTTTGATTTTGTAATCATTATCCTCTTTAAAAATTTCGAATTCAATCAAATTATTTTGATGATTTGTTTTAACAAATTCATATCCATTAATTTTATTGAAATTTTCATATTGTAAATTGAAATTTATTTGAGGATATTCTTTTAATTTAAAGATTAAATATTCTTTTCGATTTTTCCTTTTTCCACTAAAATCTATTTCTGGCTGATAAGCCATATGACCTTTAATGGTTTTGTATTCTTGTATTTTATCAGGCTGATAATTTTCAATGCTAAAAGATAAAATAAATATTATTAAAGAGGAGAAAATCAATGATGTAATTATAATATATTCTTTTTCTACAAAACTTATTTCAAAATCTTCATTCTTTTTTATTTCAGGATAATTAGTTTTTAAATAAGATAGAATCTCATCAAACACATATTTATTATGAACTTCTTTAATACGACAAACTATTTTATTATCAGCATACAATTGAATTAATTGTCCATTAGATTTCCTTTTATAAGAATCTTTATATTCACCATTTGTAATACTAAAGCTTGTGAAATCTATCGCTTTCTTATATACTAAATTAGTATAAATAAGTCTGTTGTTATTAAATTCATAAGACTCTTTACTATTACTAATTATAAAATAAAGTTGAACTATAATAAGTCCAGAAATTAAAAAATAATTGAAAGCGCTATATCCTATTAATATAAAAAAGAAATAGGCAACTACTGAAATTAATGTGACAATTTTCCTTAGAGCACTATCTTCACTTGAAGGAATAAAATGGGTATTAAATTTTATCATTACAAAAACTCGTCTTCATCATCAAAATCATCTTCCATTTCGTCATCGTCTGGAGGATAATCTTCGATAAAAACTTTGAATAATCTTGGACAAATGATTTGCAAATTGGTTAAATTTTCGTCATCCCAATCAAACTCAGGTTTTGGAGATTTTTCGGTATAAAATTTAAAACATTCTTTGTCTACAAAATCAATAATTTTGTGTTCGAATTTTTCGTAGAAAACATTATCAGCGATTAAATGAAAATCTTCAAACTCATATAAATCATCTTCGTTGAAGCCTTCGTCAAAATAATCAGCTAAATAATCAGGATTCAAAATTGCTTTTTCAAACAATTCTTGTCCTTGCGAAATAATCCAATTTTTGAAATAATAGAAATGTGTTGGATCTGTATCATCATTCATAATACATGCTGCACACCATATTTCAGGCGAATGTAATGAATAGGAGTAGAACTCTAATCGAAGTTGAAAACCAATAATATCCTCGGCAGTTAGATCTTCTAATTCTTGTGCCAAAGCCTTTTCTTGATCTTGCAAATTAATGGCATTGAGCAAAGAATTTTCTATAATTTGCCAAAACAAATCTTCTTCGAGCATACGCGAAATGCGCTCTGTGGGAAGGGTTGAAGAGTTAAACAAATCATCTAAAAAATCCATATTTCTACTTTTTAGTTTGTATTAAGTTGGTTTTGATTCGTAAAAAATTATCTAATGTTTTATTTCTTAAACCTTTAATTGATAAAACATTTTAATAAAATCTTTTTTTAATTTATAAATAAAATATGATGAAACCTATTAATTTTTAAACTATTTACAATTTTTAAGGTAATTGTTTGATTTTGTTTAAACTAAAAAAAGTCTAATTCGAAGTGGAATTAGACTTTTTGGTTTTAAATATTTTACTCAATAATATGCGGAACAAAACGACTTTTATCGGTTGTAATAAATTGGTCACTTTCGCGGAACGTAATTCCACACGATTCTTGTCCAATAATCCAACTTCCGATAATGGTATAACCTGTTTCTTCATGATGTAAATTAGCCAAAGCTTGATAAATAAAACCTTCTTCGCCATATTCTCCTGAAGTTTGCTCCGAAATAGTTCCGTTTTTTACAATTTCTACATTTGCACCTTCACGAGATAACAATGGTTTTTTGACATAATTCTTCATCTCTTTTGGTGAATCTGTATAAGCTTCTAATAATAATGGATGATCTGGATACAATTCCCATAAAATTGGTAAAATAGCTTTGTTCGAAAGAATCATTTTCCAAACAGGTTCTATCCAATTTGCGTTGATTTCATCATTTTTGATGTTGTATGCAAACAACTCGTCCATCATCCATTCCCACGGATAAAGTTTGAAAATATCTGTAATAGGTTCTTCTTCTAAATCAACAAAATTGACATTATTCCAACCGATTTCGTCTACATAAATTAATTTGGTATTAATTCCGGCCTGTATCGCGCAATCTCTGATATATTCGATATTCGTCAAATCTTCTAACGATTCTCTTACACAAGAAAAATGTAAGGTTTCACCTTTCAAATAAGGTTTTAACATTTTCCATGTTTCAATTAATTTATCATGAACAGAATTGAATTGATCTTTCGTTTCTCCAAAATAATTTTCCATCCAAAGCCATTGTACAACACCACATTCGAACAACGAAGTTGGCGTATCAGCATTGAATTCTAACATTTTCAATTGATCATTATCATAAGCAAAATCAAAACGTCCATAAATACTTGGCGCATCATTTTCCCATGTATCAATCAAATAAGGTTGAATAAATTTTGGAATTTTAAATTCGTCCAAACGATTATTTAGAATCACATGTTCGACAGCATTCAAGCACATTCCCCACAATTCGTTTGTCGCTTCAAAGATTTTATCCGCTTCTTTTTCCGAAATAGAATAGTAATAATCTTCTACCCAATAGGTTTGTTTATTTTCGTCTGTATGATAACCAAAGCCGATATTTTCTAACCTTTTTTGCCAGTTTTCGTCCGCTTTTATTCTTTTTAATTGCATAAAATTAGTTTAAGATGAAACTGAACGAGAAGAAGCAGATTTTCCGAATCCACCGCGAACAGTTTGACTTTTATACGCTTGCGCTTTTGCCGCGTTTGTTCCGACATTAGATTGTTGATGCAAACCTTGACTTGCATAGCCCATTCCGCCACCAGTTAAGCTACGAAAAGCCATAAACCACAGTAACGAACTTCCCATTCCGCCGTGATGCGAACCACCAGAATGCGACGAATAATTTGACGTGACATCTGTGTAAGGTGCAGTAGAATCTGCACGCATATATACCTTTTGTGCATTGTTTGTAACAGGCGCTTCTTCACGATTCATACACGAACTAAGAACCGACGAAATTAACACTAAAGTCACGACTTTACTTGCTCTTTTTTCTCTTTTATTCATGATAGATTATTGAATAGTTACGTAAATAGGAATTTTGGTAGAATCGGTAGGTGTATATTGTTTGTGCGTAATCAAAGTATCTACTTTCTCTGCAATTATCAAATCGTTTGACCAAATTTTTTGTTTGGTAATATGTAAAACAGAATCGCCTTTCGTTTCGGTTGTTAATACAACTTCACGAGCTGATTTTTTATCAATTTGTTCTAAATTCTGATTTTCGTTTTGATTAGATTGACACGCAAAAAAAGTTGTCAATGGTAGTGTTATTAAAAGTATTTTTTTCATTTTTCTTAGACTTCTAACAAAGTTACATTATTTCACAAAAAAAGCACAATCCAGAAATTCTGAATTATGCTTTTTGAAAAAGTATAGTCTTATTATTTATTATTCTAATGATTTAAAACTAATAATTCTTCTTTTTTCATAGAACCTGTTTGTTTCAATCTTGTGTGCCAAGAGAACGCTTCTTCTAAGATATGTGGCGTTTGACCACCTCTTTCTGCACAAGCTCTTTCGAAATAAGATAATAATTCACCTTTATAATCTGGATGAACACAGTTGTTGATAATTTCGATTGCTCTTTCGCGTGGTGCTAAACCTCTTAAATCGGCTAAGCCTTGCTCTGTAACAATAATATCTACATCATGTTCTGTGTGATCGTGATGAGAAACCATCGGAACGATAGACGAAATATTTCCACCTTTTGCGATAGAAGCAGTAACAAAGATTGAGATAAATGCATTACGAGCAAAATCTCCAGAACCTCCAATACCATTCATCATGTGTGTACCAGAAACATGAGTTGAGTTTACGTTACCATAAATATCACACTCTAAAGATGTATTGATTCCAATAATTCCTAAACGACGAATAACTTCGGCAGAGTTAGAAATAGATTGAGGACGTAAAACAATTTTATCTTTATAATTGTCGATGTTTCCTATAACACGGTCATAACATTCTTGAGAAACTGTCATAGAAGATGCCGAAGCAAACTTCATTTTTCCAGAATCAATTAAGTCAAATGTAGAATCTTGTAAAACTTCTGAATACATGACTAAATCTTCAAAATCAGAATGTTCTAAACCACCTAAAACGGCGTTTGCAACTTTACCAATACCACATTGTAATGGCATTAATGATTTTGTAAGACGACCTTCTTCAACTTCATTTTCGAAGAATTTCACAATGTTTTGAGCAATTGCAGCAGTCGCTTCATCAGCTGGTTGAATGTCTCCTGGAGCATCTTGAATGTCGTGAAAAACAATTCCAACAATTTTAGAAGGATCTACTTTTATTGTTTCTGTTCCAATTTTTGTATCACAAGTAGTGATGTTAATTGGAGTACGTTTTCCATATTCTTCTACACTATAAATATCGTGAATACCTTTGATATTTGTAGGAATAGATGTGTTAATCTCAATGATTAATTTGTCTGCATTTGCAGCAATTTCTGCATTATTACCGATAGAAGTAGTAGGTACTAAAGAACCATCATCTAAAATTTCAGCAACTTCTAAAACACCTAAATTAATTTTAAATTGTCCATCTAAAATATGCTCAGCAGTTTCTCCTAAATGCTGATCGATAAATAAAACATTACCTGCATTTATATTTTTACGCATTACAGTATCTACTTGGAATGGTAAACGTTTTTTTAATGCTCCACTTTCTACTAAAGCTGCGTCTGTACCATGTCCTAATGAAGCTCCTGTTACTAAAGTGATTTTTAAATTTTCAGATTTGGCACGCTCAGCAACAGCTTTTAATACAACTTTAGTATCGCCTCCTCTTGTAAAACCACTAGAACCAACAGTCATTCCATCTTCAAAAAATTTGGCAGACTCCTCTGCTGTCATTACTTTTGACTGTAGGTTAGTTAATTTTATTCTTTCCAACATAATGCAACTTTTTCTTTCTAATACTATTCAATAATTGTTCCCTTCTGAACGAAGGGAGTTACAAATATTGGATTAATTAATAAAAAGTTAATATTAAAAATAGTCAAATAATTATCTATTTCGGACATTTTTATTTGTGTACATTATACATCATATCAAATAAATTATTATATTAGTTCGCAGATTAAAGAAACTATGAATATACATTTGGATAATAAGTTCGAAACACGATATTACCTAACCGAAATTGACAAATTACCAACCTCAATTTTCTGTTACCATAAGGAAATTTCGGAAGCATACGTGGTAGAACATAAACATAACAAAGCGCAATTTCTTTATTGTGAGGGAGGAATAGTTTATGTAAAAATAGGAAAAGATACTTTTTATTTACCTGCAAGACACTATATGTGGATACCGCCTCATGTGGAACATAGTATACACCCAAATACACCAGAGGTGATTATGAGAAATTTATATTTCCCTATTAATGAAAGTGATAATTCGTTTTATAAAAAAGTAGGAATCTATCCTGCTGATGGATTGTTGTTAGAGCTTTTATTATTTTCTAACCAATGGAAAGGAGATATTCTTCCAGAAAATAGAAGCGAATATGTAATTGCACAAGCTTTTAAAGAAATATTACCTAAAGTAAGCAAAAGTAGTTTACGATTAGCTCTTCCATTACCACACGACGAACGTCTGAAAAAAATCGTTCAATTCTTAGATGATAATATGGATTCTTCGATTACAATGAAGAAAATTACAGCCGAATTCGGATTCTCTGAACGATCATTATCACGATTATTCCAAAAAGATTTGAATATGACATTTGTTCAATATTTCACTATTTTAAGAATGTTACGCGCTTTACAATTGTTAATTGATAATACGTATTCAATCAGTGAAATTTCGACAATGGTTGGTTACAATAGTTTGCCGACGTTTAGTAATACATTCCAAAAAGTAATTGGAGTTCGTCCAACAGATTATTCAAAGAAAAAAGATATATTATAAATTTAGGTATGAAAATTTATCAAGTAAGTGGATTAGGCGCAAACGCAAATGCTTTTCGAAATCTACGCTTGGAACAAGATTTTGAGCAAGTTTATATTCCTTGGTTAGATCCAGAGAAAGATGAAACTTTGGCTCATTATACTGAAAGATTGTTAGATAAAATAAATCCCATAGAAGATTTTCTTTTGATGGGATTATCTTTTGGTGGAATAATTGTGCAGGAAATGAATCGTTTTATCAATCCAAAACATACATTTCTGATTTCGACAGTGAAGAGTAGGGCAGAGCTTCCGAAGTTATTTCGATTTTCGGCTTCTATTAATGCGCATAAAATAATTCCGATGAGTTTCTTAACTTCGGATCGGACATTTTCGTACATGATGATGCGAAAATTATATTATACTGATCGAGAAAAAGATAATATTGACGATATTTTTGAGTTTCGAAACAAAGAATATTTAAGTTGGTCGATTCATAAGATTGTAAACTGGGAACATTCTACAGCTTATCACGAAGAAAATATCACACATATTCATGGTACAAAAGATATTGTTTTTCCGATTGAATATATCAAAGATGCAATACAAATAGAAGGCGGAACACATATTATGGTGATGCAAAAGCCAAAATTAGTGAGCGATGAAATAAATAAAGTATTAATCACTTTATAGATAAAAAAAGCTTGAACATTTGTCCAAGCTTTTTTAATTTTATACTTCTTCTGTTGTATTTTCTTCTTCGAAATAACTTTTTTCTAAAGCGAAATTTTCAGCATTGATGACATCAAATTCGCCAATTTTTGTACGACGAAGTGCTGTTAAATATCCACCCGAATTAATTGCTTTTCCAAAATCAAAAGCCAAAGAACGAATATAGGTTCCTTTGCTACAATTCACTTCAAAATCGACAAAAGGTAAATCTATTTTTGTAATTTTAAAATCGTGAATCGTTATTTTACGTGCTTTACGTTCTATTTCTTGACCTTCGCGAGCTAATTCATACAAACGTTTTCCATCTACTTTTACCGCTGAATGCATTGGCGGAAATTGTTCAATTTCTCCAATAAATTGCTTCGTTGCTTCGTGAATGATTTCTTCTGTGATATGTTCAGTAGGAAAAGTTTGATCTTCTTCCGATTCCAAATCATATGTAGGCGTCGTTACACCTAATTTGATTGTACCTGTATAGGACTTTTCTTGCGCCTGAAATTCATCAATGCGTTTTGTCCATTTTCCTGTACAAACCAATAAAAGTCCAGTAGCTTTTGGATCTAAAGTCCCAGCATGTCCAACTTTTATTTTCTTTAAATTATATGCTTTTCTAATGTTCCAACGTATCTTATTTACGACATCAAAAGATGTCCAATCAAGTGGTTTATCAATCAAAAAAACGTGACCTTCTTGTATTTTTTCTACGTTCATCTTATTTGTGCTGAATCATTGTAGTTTCTACTGAAGCGGCATTGTCTTTTTCTGCTTGTGTTGGAGAATTGTAAGAGAAATAAATCAATAAAATAATTCCGATGATAATTCTGTAAAACCCCCAAAATTTGAAACCGTATTTTGTTAAAACTGCAATAAATGTTTTTACTGCGATTAATGCTACAATAAATGCGACAACATTTCCAATTAAGAATAATATAATATGGTTTTGATCTTGCAAAATCATTTCGTAACCTTTCATTGGTGTTGCAGTATCTTCTCCCCAAGTTTTAACAAAAATAGAATAAACTGTAACCGCTAACATTGTCGGAACTGCTAAAAAGAAAGAAAATTCTGCAGCTGCTTTACGAGATAAACCTTGTGTCATACCTCCAATGATCGAGGCTGCGGAACGAGATGTACCAGGCATCATAGCCAAACATTGCCAAAAACCGATAATAATTGCTTGTTTTAATGTAATATCTTTTTCATCATTAATTTTAGGATTTTTGAACCATTTGTCTACAAATAATAAAATGATTCCTCCGAAAACTAACATTCCAGAAATAGCAACTTGATTTCCTAAAACAGCTTCGATTTTATCATCAAATAATTTTCCTAATATAAGGGCAGGAATAACCGCACAAGCTAATTTGATGTAAAAATTGAAATTGAAATTTTTGAAGTCAAAGAATTTTTTCCAATATAAAACGACAATTGATAAAATTGCTCCAAATTGTATCGAAACTTGAAACATTTTTAAGAATTCACTTTCTGGCATCCCCATCAAAGCTGCTGTGAATCCCATGTGTGCTGTAGAAGAAATTGGTAAATATTCGGTAAGACCTTCTATAATAGCAATAATAATTGCTTGTAAAGTATTCATTATTTTTCTTTATTCGGATTGATTAAAATGGCATAAATCTCGACGATGAAACCAACAACAACTAAAAAAGGCGCTAATCTAATTCTACGAAAAGAATAGATTTCGTCGTTCCAATAATTTGCATCCCACGTTCCATCGGGTCTTGTGTTCGCATCGTGTCCTGTCATCAATAAAAATCCAAGACCAATTAGCGCAACACCAATTGCCATGAAAATGTAATTTCTTTTTCCAAATAAAAAAGTAAAACCAGCATCGTTTGTAGATGCTGATTTTTTTGTTGTATTGATAGAATTTGATTTCATTAATAAAGTTGATCAGTTTTTAATCTTAAATAACGCCATGCAGCAAACAATGTACTGAAAACGGCAATAACAACTCCAATTCCAATTAAGATAATAATAAGTGGAGTGAAGCTTGGATTCCAAAGTACTAAACCAACTTTTGTTGCTAAAATGTACCATAAGAAACCTAATCCTACTGCTGCAATAAATGCTGCTAAGAAACCTAAAACTGCGGCTTCTATCAAGAAAGGTTTTACAATAAAACGTCTACGCGCACCAACTAATTGCATCGTTTTGATGCTGAAACGTTTTGCGTAAATTTTCAGACGGATAGAGTTGTTGATTAATACAACAACGATTACCAAGAAAATAACAGCAAAAATCATAATCCAAAAAGTAATTTTGTTGATGCTGTGGTAAATCGTTACCATCGCTTCTTTGTCACTTTTTACTTCGTCTACAATCGGATTTTTTGCCAATACCTTATTAATAGAATCAATTTGTTCAACAGATTGTATTAATGCAGGGTTCAATGTAATTTGAACTGATGCAGGGAAAATACTTTCTTCGAAGAAATCACTACCATCCGTACCCAAATCTTTTTTCGCAATTTTAGCTGCATCCTCTTTGCTGATATACTGTGTAGCTTCAACAAAAGGATACTTCACCTTCAACGAATCGATATAAGATTTCTGTAAATCAAGCTCCTTATCTTTTAATTTTGGATCTTCGACATCTTTAAAATATGCCTCGATTTTTAACTCTCTTTTTAGATGTTCTGCGTAACTTTGTGCATTAATGACAATTAAGCCGAAAATACCTAATAGAAATAAAACAAGCGAAATACTAATCACAACAGTGATGTTTGAAGATCGCAGTCTTTTTTTCTCAAATTTATCGTTCGTTTTTGACATTTGGGTTAATTTTGGGGCTAAGATAAAAAAAACTTATTTCGCAAGAAAGATATTCCGTATATATTCTACGGTAAGTTGGTTAAAGAAAACTTAAAATTTAGAATTTTTGAAAGTAAAAGCTAAAAAACATTTAGGTCAGCATTTTTTGAATGACGAAAATATTGCACGAGACATCGCTGAAGGGTTAACTTGGGAAGGCTATGATCGTGTCTTAGAAATTGGTCCAGGAATGGGCGTGTTGACAAAATATATTTTACAAGCAAAGAAAAATATAGAGGTTGTGGAGATTGATACAGAATCAGTCGAATATTTAAAAGAATATTATCAACCATTTTATCCAGGATTTAAAATTCATTCTGAAGATTTCTTGAAAATGGACTTTTCATCAAAGTTTGATGAACAAATTGCTATTTTAGGAAATTTTCCGTATAATATATCTTCGCAAATTATTTTTAAAGCTTTAGAAGAGCGTTACACTGTTCCCGAAGTTTGTGGAATGTTTCAGAAAGAAGTTGCAGAACGTATTGCATCCAAAAAAGGTACAAAAGATTATGGTATACTTTCTGTATTAGCTCAAGCTTATTATTATTGTGAATATTTGTTCACCGTTCCAGAACACGTTTTTACACCGCCACCAAAAGTGAAATCGGGCGTTATTATTATGAAACGCTACCGAACAGAAATTGAAGGAGTCGAACAAAAACGGTTTTTTCAAGTGGTAAAAGCTGGTTTTGGACAAAGAAGAAAAACGCTTCGTAATTCGTTGAAAGCTTTGGGAATTCCTGAAGATTTAAACGATCACGAGTTTTTGAATATGCGCGCAGAACAATTATCTGTCGAAGATTTTATTGAGTTAACGAAAAGAATGAAATAGATTATGGAGGTAAAAATTACAAAAGATTTTATTGAACATTTAAACGAAAGTATTAATCAGCAAAATGCAAAAGCAGTTAAGGAGATGTTGCAAGATTTGCACCCCGCCGATATTGCTGAATTGTTTGATGAGCTTTCGACCAAAGAACAATCTTTTGTAATTGATTTACTCGATAATGAAATTTCTGCTGATATCCTTCTTGAATTAGAAGAAGATGATCGACGCAAATTCCTGAAAACGCTTACTGCAAAAGAAATTGCTGAAGATGTCATTAATGAGATGGATACCGATGATGCTGTTGACGTTATTAATGAGCTTTCTGATGAAAAGAAAGATGAGGTAATTGCGCAATTAGAAGACCAAGAACATGCCCGTGAAATTGTAGATCTTTTACGTTATGACGAAGATACGGCTGGAGGTTTGATGGGGAAAGAGTTGATAAAAGTCAACAAAGATTGGTCGGTAATTACAGCAGTAAAACAAATGCGAAAACAAGCTGAGGATTTAGAAGAGGTTTTCTCTATTTATGTTGTTGATGAAGATGAAAAATTACTTGGAACGTTGAGTTTAAAGCGTTTATTGACGACTTCTGCAAATACAAAAGTTGCTGATGTTTACAATGAAAAGATCCAATATGTAAAGACTTATTCAAAAGATATGGAGGTTGCAAAAGTAATCGAAAAATATGATTTGTATGAAGTGCCTGTTGTAGATGAATTAATGCGTTTGGTAGGTGTAATTACGGTGGATGATGTGATTGATGTTATTCGTGAAGAAGCTGAAGAAAATTATCAATTAGCAGCCGGGATTACTCAAAATGTCGATTCGGATGATAATATCTTAAAATTAACTCGTGCTCGTCTACCCTGGCTTTTATTGGCTTTGGTAGGTAGTTTTGTTGCTGTTAATGTGTCGCAAAGTTTTAGCGATGCGATGAATTTGTATCCGCAATTATTCTTTTTTACACCGCTTGTTGCCGCCATGGCAGGAAATGTTGGTGTGCAATCTTCTGCGATTATTGTGCAAGGTTTGGCGAATAGTAATATTTCGGGTTCTATTTGGAAAAGATTAGGAAAAGAAATGTTATTGGCTTTATTGAATAGTTCATTATTAGCTTTTGTACTTTTATTGGCGACGCATTTCTTGATGAGCGCAAGCTACGAAATTTCTTCAACCATTGTATTAGCTTTAGTAATTGTAATGATTTTAGCAAGTTTGATTGGGACATTTATTCCAATTATGTTGCATAAATATGGTGTTGATCCTGCTATTGCAACAGGTCCATTTATCACAACAAGTAATGATATCTTTGGTTTATTGATTTACTTTTCGATTGCGAAAATGATTTTAGGATTTTAAAAAAAATAAAATGAATACATTAAAAAATAATAGGAATTGCAACCCAAACATCTAACAATAATAGTCAAGCGATTGAAGATTTAGGAAAGTTATGGCATCAATTTTTTGCAGAAAATATTATTGCTAAAATTCCGAATGCGATAACCTCTAATATTTATTCGGTTTTATACAGATTACGAAAGTGATTTTAGAGGAAAATATACGACAATTATTGGTTGCGAAGTTTCTTCTTTAGATGAAATTCCAGAAGGGATGGTTGGGCGAGAATTTGAGCCACAAACATTCAAAAAATATATTGCCAAAGGAGAATTGTATGAAGCAGTTGAAAAAACTTGGACAGAAATTTGGAATGATGATGCAAATCTAAATTGTACGTATAAATATGATTAAGAATTGTACACCGAAAAAGCTCAAAATCCTGCTGATGCCGAAATAGAGATTTATATTGGTGTGAAAGAATAGTAATTAGTACTGAGATACTAGAATTTTGATATTAGAAAATAATATTAATAAAATGAGCTGAAAAGTTTTACTTTCAGCTCATTTTTTATTTTGGATATTTTGTAGGATTCTATGCGCATTAAAGAACTGCATAAATAAAAAAGTTTTTTCTTCTTCATTAGTTTCAAAAAAAAACAAATAAGGAAAAGATCTAAAAGGTTTTGAATGCAAATTTCTATATTTTACTTGATAAAAAGGATTTATTTCCAAAGCTTCCAAAACTTTTGTCAATTCAGTTAAATATGATTTTGCAGCAGATGTAGAAAAGTTTGAATAATAAGAAATAGCTTGTTCAATATCTTGGGGCAGCTTCGGAAGAAATTCTAATCTTATAAATCATATTTACCATGCAATTCTTTCAATACATCTTTTGCATTCAAGAAATTTTCTTTTGGTTCGTTAAGTCGATTATCCAAAATTTCTTTTTGCTTATCACTTAACTCAAATTCAGCTTCTTGATTATGTTTATAAGTCAAAAAATCAATATAAGGCTCAACTTCTTCCAAAAGTGATTCAGGAAGTTGTTTCAATTTAGAATTCACTTGTTCAATAGTCGTTGCATTCATAATTATTCATTTTACAAAACAGTTGTCGTTCTAACAAAGTTACAAAAAGTATACCTTATTATATAATCAAGATTTTGTGTAATATTTCTGATTATTTTTTCAATAAAATCTTAAACTCAGTTCCGATTTCTTTGGATGATTTGGCAACAAATATTTTTCCTTTGTGGTAATCTTCGATAATTCGTTTGGCTAATGATAATCCCAATCCCCAACCACGTTTTTTGGTTGTAAAGCCAGGTTGAAAAATCTTTTTTTGCAATTTGGTCGGAATTCCAGAACCTGTATCAGAAATAGAAATTTCGACAAATTTACCCTTCGTTTTTATATCGATATCCAAAACGCCCTTATTTTGCATGGCGTCAGCTGCATTTTTCATCAAATTTTCGATAACCCAACTATATAAAGAAGAATTAAGATTAATATTAAATTCTTCTACATCTGTAACAAAATTTACTTCAATTCCTTTGGAAATGCGTTGAGAAATATAATCCACTGTTTGTTTGGAAGTTGAAATAATATCAGTTTGTTTGAGTTCAGAAGTTGAACCAATTTTCGAGAAACGTTCGGCAATATGTTTCAATCGATTCACATCTTTTTCAATTTCTATAACCGAAGTTTGATCGATTTCTTCCAATTTCAATAATTCGACCCAACCCATTAAAGAAGAAAGTGGCGTTCCAATTTGATGTGCCGTTTCTTTTGCCATTCCGGCCCATAAATAACTTTTTTCGGTGTCACGAATTGTTTTGAAATACCAATATGAAAATCCAAAAAACAGTAAAATCAGTAAAATAATGATGAGCGGATAATATTGTAATTGATTGAGAAGTTTTGAGTTTTTGAAATATACATAATTTTTAGTTCCGATTAATTCAACATCAATTGTTTGTTCGGACGATTTCATTTTGTTGACATATTTTTTTAATTGAACCGAATCTTTTACGATGGATTCATCAATATTTTTGGTGTCTACAATAATGCCTTTTTCGTCTACAAGTGCAACAGGGATTGATTTGTTGTCTTCAATTAATTTGAATAGAAAATCTTGCGTTTTCGGATCTAAAAATTCGGATGAGCTTATCAACTCTAACGATCGCGCATAATTCTCTACACGTTTGTGTTCTTCACGTTTTAGCTCTTGTACAATTTTGTTACTCGACCATATTGTAATAGCGAAAATCACAAATATTATAAAGAATCCAATCCAACGTTTGTTTATTTTTTTTGTTAGAAAATTTCTCATCTAAATGTAAAATCTTTCTTAAATTTATATCAAATGTAATGATTATTTGATTATAATATATTTTTATGGCGAGATAAGATAAATATGATGAAAGTAATTTTTTTTAAAGCCTTAAATAGTTTATTTTTGTAGCTAAATCTCATAGAGAGTAAAATTTATGGATCGTTTTTCGTTTTTAAATGCCGCTCATTTAGAGTTTATAGGCGACTTATATGATCAATACGTCCAATATCCGGATAGTATTGAACCAAGTTGGAAAGCTTTTTTCCAAGGGTATGACTTTGCGAATGCAACATATGATGGAGAGCCATTATTTGCACCAGCAACACAAACAGCTCCTAACAGAGCTAGTCAAACAACGCAAGCAGTAGTTAATCCTGCAGTAGTATCTCAAGTTCCAGACAACGTACAGAAAGAATTTAAAGTCATCAATTTGATTGATGCTTACCGTACGCGTGGACACTTATTTACAAAGACTAACCCGGTTAGAGCGCGTAGAACTTTTGAACCTACTTTAGACATCAAAAACTTTGGTTTATCTGATGCTGATTTAGATTTGACATTCAACGCTGGTGAAATTTTAGGTATCGGTGGACCAATCACTTTACGTGAAATCATTGGACACTTAGAAAACATGTACTGCGAATCTATCGGAATCGAGTATATGTATGTAAGAGAACCTCAAAGAATTAATTGGATTCAGAATTGGTTAAACCAAAACTTGAATCAACCAAAATTATCTAAGGAGGAGAAAGAACGTGTTTTAGAAAAGTTGAATGAAGCAACTGCTTTTGAAAACTTTATGCACACGAAATATGTTGGACAAAAACGTTTCTCGGTAGAAGGAAATGAATCTTTGATTCCTGCTTTGGATACATTGATTAATCGTTCTGCAGATCACGGCGTACAAGAGGTTATCGTAGGGATGGCTCACCGTGGACGTTTGAATGTTTTGGCTAACATTTTTGGAAAATCATATTCTCAAATCTTTTCAGAATTCGAAGGAAAAGCTTTTGATACAGATTTAATGGCTGGTGATGTTAAATATCACATGGGATCATCTAATCAAATCAAAGCATTGAATGGAAAAGATATCCGAATCAATTTAGCACCAAATCCATCTCACTTAGAAACTGTAGATGCAGTTGTAGAAGGGATTACACGTGCAAAAGTTGAAGAAGATTACAAAGATGATTATTCTAAAATCATTCCAATCTTAATTCATGGTGATGCTGCTGTAGCTGGACAAGGAATCGTTTACGAGGTTGTTCAAATGGCAGGATTAGACGGATACAAAACAGGTGGTACAGTACACGTTGTGGTAAATAACCAAATTGGGTTTACAACAAACTACTTAGATGCGCGTACATCTACATATTGTACAGATGTTGCAAAAGTAACATTGTCTCCTGTAATGCATGTAAATTCTGATGATGTAGAAGCGGTAGTTCACGCTTTCCGTTTTGCAGCAGATTATCGTGCAGAATTCGGTTCTGATGTATTCATCGATTTATTAGGATACCGTAAATATGGACATAACGAAGGTGATGAACCAAAATTCACTCAACCTAAATTATATAACTTAATCGCTAAACATCCAAATCCTCGTGAAATTTACAAGGATAAATTATTAAAAGAAGGTGTAATTGGTGAAGAAATCGTTAAACAAAAAGAAGCTGAATTTAAAGCTTTATTAGAAACGAATTTCGAAGCTTCTAAAGAAATTGAGCGTAATCACATTTTCCCTTTCATGCCAGAAGAGTGGGAAGGATTTGAAATTGCTGATGATGCAAAAGTTTTTGAACAAGCAAATACTGCTTACGATGAAGCAAAATTAAAAGAAATTGCAAAAGCTGTTTCTACCGTTCCAGAAGGTAAAAAATTAATCAAAAAAGTTTCTCGTTTAATTGAAGGACGAGGAAAAATGATTGAGGAAGATAAAATCGACTGGGGATTAGGAGAAGCTTTAGCTTTCGGTTCTATCTTAACAGACGGACGTAACGTGCGTGTTTCTGGTGAAGATGTAGAACGCGGAACGTTCTCTCACCGTCATGCAGTTGTAAAAACTGAAGACACAGAAGAAGAAATTATCTTATTAAACCATATTAATGATGAGCAAGGTCAATTAAGAATCTACAACTCATTATTATCTGAATATGCAGTTTTAGGTTTCGATTATGGATATGCTATGGCAAATCCTAAAGCGTTAACTATTTGGGAAGCTCAATTTGGAGATTTTGTGAATGGAGCACAAATCGTAATCGACCAATATATTTCTGCAGCAGAAGATAAATGGAAATTACAAAACGGTTTAGTAATGTTATTGCCTCATGGATACGAAGGGCAAGGAGCAGAGCACTCTTCAGCACGTTTAGAGCGTTTCTTGCAAATGTGTGCTGGTAACAATATGTTTGTTGCTAATATCACAACTCCAGCTAACTTCTTCCACGCATTAAGAAGACAGGTTGTAACAGATTACCGCAAACCGTTGGTTGTAATGTCACCAAAATCATTATTACGTCATCCATCAGCAGTATCATCATTAGCAGATTTCACAAATGGAGGTTTCCAAGAAATTATCGAAGATGTAACAGTAGATGTGAAAAAAGTGAAAAAAGTAGTTTTCTGTTCAGGAAAAATCTACTACGATTTAGACAAAAAACGCCAAGAATTAGGAGATAAAGAAACTGCAATTATTCGTTTAGAGCAATTATATCCTTTAAATGAAGAAAAAGTAGATGCTATCATCTCTAAATTTGGTAATGCTAAATTGGTTTGGGCACAAGAAGAACCAGAAAATATGGGAGCTTGGATGTACATTTTACGTAAATTAAGAAAATATCCATTCGACGTAGTTTCTCCAGCAGAAAGTGCTGCAACAGCGCCAGGTTCAAGCAAACGTTGGGCTGCAATTTACGAAGAGGTAATTAATAAAGTATTCAATTAAAAAATAAAGCTAATAGATATGTTAGAAATGAAAGTCCCATCACCAGGGGAATCAATCACAGAAGTAGAGATCGCTACGTGGTTAGTAAAAGACGGTGATTACGTAGAAAAAGACCAAGCAATTGCAGAGGTTGACTCAGATAAAGCAACATTAGAATTACCAGCAGAAGAAAGTGGAATTATCACTTTGAAAGCGGAAGAAGGTGATGTTGTAGAAGTAGGACAAGTTGTTTGTCTTATTGATACATCAGCTGCTAAACCAGAAGGAGGAAGCGCTCCAGCTGCAGAAGCACCAAAAGCTGAGGTTAAAGAAGAAGTAAAAGCTGCTCCAGCTCCAGTTGCTACACCAGCACCTGCTGCTCCAGCTGCAACTTACGCTACGGGAACTCCATCTCCAGCGGCTAAAAAAGTTTTAGACGAAAAAGGTATCGATGCTTCTCAAGTAAAAGGTTCAGGACGTGACGGACGTATCACTCAAGATGATGCAGCTCGTTTTACACCAGCAATGGGAACTTCTACTCAAGGAACTCGTGCTCAATCAGAGAAAAAATTATCATCATTACGTCGTAAAATTGCGCAACGTTTAGTTTCTGTTAAAAATGAAACTGCAATGTTAACTACATTCAACGAAGTTGATATGTCTGCAATTTTTGCTTTACGTAACCAATATAAAGACGAATTCAAAGCTAAACACGGTGTTGGTTTAGGATTTATGTCTTTCTTTACAAAAGCAGTTACACGTGCATTAGAGTTATACCCAGACGTAAACTCTATGATTGACGGTGACTACCAAGTAAAATTTGACTTTGCTGACGTTTCTGTTGCAGTATCAGGACCAAAAGGTTTGATGGTACCAGTAGTACGTAATGCAGAAAACTTAACTTTCCGTGGTGTTGAGCAATCTATCAAAGATTTAGCAATCAAAGTACGTGACGGAAAAATTTCTGTTGATGAAATGACAGGAGGTACATTTACAATCACTAACGGTGGTGTATTTGGATCTATGATGTCTACACCAATCATCAACCCACCTCAATCAGGTATCTTAGGAATGCACAATATTGTTGAGCGTCCAGTTGTTAAAAACGGACAAATCGTTATCGCTCCAATGATGTATGTTGCTTTATCTTATGACCACCGTATCATCGACGGACGCGAATCTGTAGGATTCTTAGTTGCAGTTAAAGAAGCGGTAGAAGATCCATTAAACGTATTAATGGGCGGTGACGCTAAAAGAGCTTTAGAATTGTAATACATAAAAACATTCTAACAATCCATAAATTGAAAGCCGTTCGTAAGAACGGCTTTTTTGGTTTATGTAATTAATTTATAATATTATTTTTTTGTGTTTTTGTAATTGATTTAATGAAATTCTGTTTTTTTAACAATATGATTTTTAATAGATAATTTATTTATTATAAGCATTTTATATTTTCCTTTTTAAGGAAATTAATTCTTTAAATTATTACTGATTAATACATGTTGAAATATAATATAACCCGTAGTTCATTTGTATTAGATTGTATATAAAAGTTGTGCAACCTTCTAAAAAACAGGAAATTGTAATTATTACACAAACAATTCAATACACAACATTAGAGCAAATTTCTATAAAATTTTAGAAGTATTAAAGAGTTTAAATCTTGAAAGTGAGAATTTGTTATTTAAGATACGAAAGAACAGGTTATCTGACTTGGAAATAGTTGCACTAAATCTGACTTCAG
>NZ_DEVJ01000005.1:0-4490 GCF_002362875.1 Empedobacter sp. UBA3239
TGCTGACGATTTACAACTCTTTAGGGTAAATAATCTTCGTAAATTAGCGTATAAATAAGATAAAAAGGCTGTTGTATTGAATTTCAATAGAATATTAACTCAATAATTATTATTAATCATATATCATAAATATAATTTATAGTATAATCTATATTTGAAATTGAAAATATATGGACAGTTTAAAATATCAGTCTAAATTTGTATCAGTAAAAGAGATAAAAACTATTACAAGTTTTATCACATCGAGAAGTAAAAAACAAAATATAAAAAATTAAAATTATGTCATTAGTAGGAAAAAAAGCGCCTTTATTTACAGCGCCAGCAGTAATTGATGGAGACGAAATCGTAGAAAACTTTTCAATGCCAATCGGAGAAAAAAACATCGTTTTATTCTTCTACCCAAAAGATTTTACATTTGTTTGTCCAACAGAATTACACGCATTTCAAGCTAAATTAGCTGAATTCGAAAAAAGAGATGCTGTTGTAATCGCTGCTTCTTGTGATTCAGAAGAAACGCACTTAGCGTGGTTAAACACCGCTAAAGATAACGGAGGTATCGAAGGTGTTACTTACCCAATCGTTGCTGACTTAGCAAAAACTATCGCTATGGATTACGGAGTTTTGGCTGGTGAGTATGTTTACAATGAAGAAAATGATTCTTTGAAATTTGAAGGAGCTCCAGTTGCTTACCGTGGTACTTTCATCATCGACAAAAACGGTGTTGTTCGTCACGAAACAATAAACGATTTACCATTAGGACGTAACATTGATGAGTATGTACGTTTATTAGACGCTATTTTACACGTTGAGAAATATGGTGAAGTTTGTCCAGCAAACTGGGAAGAAGGAAAAGATGCAATGAACGCTACTAAAGATGGTGTAGCTTCTTACTTAGCTTCTCACTAAAAATAACTTGAAAATTTTTTGATTTTCAAAATTCACGAAGAGGCTGTCTAAAAAATTTGACAGGAGATTTTAATGGATTAATTTTCAATAAAAATCACTAAGCTCAACACTTAGACAGCCTTTTTTTAATCCAATTTTAACCATAAAAATTAATAAAATGTTTGCAGAATTAGAACAAGATAACTTAGCACAAGTAGTTACTGATAACAATATAGTAATTGTACAATATGGTGCTGGATGGTGTGGAAACTGCCGTTTAATAAAACCAAAATTCAAAAAATTAGCGGCTGAATATGAAGGTCAAGCTGAGTTTTTATATGTTGATGCTGAGAAATTAGTAGAATCAAGAAAATTAGCGGATGTTCCTAACTTACCAACTTTCGCGGTATTTAAAGGAGGAAAAAATGTAGGACAAGTAACTGCGTCTAAAATTGATGCTGTAAAAGAATTGATCAATGAAGCTGCCGGTATTTAAGAATTTAGCAAAAAATGTTTCTATTGAAGCAATGGAAACAGCTTTAGAAGTTTTGGAAGTTTATGCTGATTCTCCAGCTGTAAAGGAGCCAGAACAAGAAGTAATTGGTGAAATGATTTCTAACATTTGTGGAGCAATGGAAATGAAGCAAATGATGGAAGAAGAAGGATTGGATGAGCGTACTGCTGCCAATACTTTTATGCAACGTGTAATGGGGTCGATTGATAAATAATTTTATCAATTAGTTTATATAAAAAAAGGATTTCAATTGAAATCCTTTTTTGGTTTTGTATCTTAAGATTTTCGATTAAAGAAAGTAAACTAATAAACCTAGATTAACTATTACTTTTTAGAAAATAATTATCACAAAAATTTCTAATAATACAATTTATCTTTCATTTCCTAATTCAGGATTAAAATCACTCAATAATTTCTTTTCTATCCTTCGTATTATTTTAATAACAATATTTTGAATTCTATGCAATTATCCTTATTAGTAAATTTATCTACAATTAAATGTTACTTTTTCCGTTATGGTAAGATATATTATTTTAAAAAATGAAATCAAAATTTACAACACTTCTCTTGGGTATCTCATTAATAACCTTAACAAGTTGTGCTTTATCTAATTCTGTCAAGCAAATTAATTATCAATCGAACCTAAAAGTTAGTGATAGACTATCTTCTAGTAAAATTGTTAAAATTGACGAAATGAAAGACATGAGAGGATACAGTGATGAAAAGGTTATTTTTTACAAGAAAAACATGTACAATCAAACGATGTCAGGTGCATATATGGCGGAAAAACCAGTTTCAGAAATTTTAACCGAAGCTATAAAAAATGGTTTCAATGAAAAAAATATTTCAGTTAACGGTAGTAATGATTATATTCTAAAATCTGAGTTACAAAAATTAGATTATGAAGCAATTTCTGGATTCTCTACTGTTCAGTTAATCCCAGAAATTACAGTTAAATTTCAATTGGTTGACAAAGATGGAAAAGTTGTTTGGACTGACTTAATTACAGGAAAAGCAAACACAAAAGGTGCTAAATTTGAAAAGTTTTTACCTCCAGCAATCGATAATCTTATTCAACAACTTGTTAATAATCAAGACTTTTTGAATAATGTTATAACCGAGTAACATCATTTATTTTAAGAGTTACAATTATCTCAAAAATATCATCAAACCTCGTTTAGAAAACATTAAACGAGGTTTTTCATAGAATAAAATATCTTACATTCAGATTTCTTCACTAAATCATAACTTCTTTTTCAATTTGAAAATAAACAAGAAACTGAATATAAATTACAAAAAATGATTTTCTAAGAACAAATTATTTATCGCTTTCAAAATAGAGCTTGGTAATTCAAAAAATTAGAATAGTTTTAGTAATTTCCAAAATATAATATCAAACAGTACACAGAATAAAATACAGTAAATTGTATTTTTGCAAAAATTTTTAGAATTGAGTAAACAAATAAATTGGATAAGCTGCAAGAATTGCAATGGTCTTGGAAAAAAAAGTCAAGGTGTTTCGAAAAAGAAACAATTGCGTTATGAAGCCTCTCTTCCTCAATCGAAAAAAAATAAAAACGACAACACTATTCCAAATAAACCAAAAAGTTCGATGCAAATTTGTACAACTTGCTTAGGATCTGGTTTAACGCAAACAGAAGAATTCCCTCAAACCAATAAAAATTATCCTCATATTGCTATTGTAGGAGCTGGGATTGGTGGAATTGCGTTAGCATTAGCGTGTTTGCATCGACAAATTCCTTTTACACTTTTCGAGCGAGATCGCGCTTTCAACGATCGTTCGCAAGGTTATGGATTAACGTTACAACAAGCGAGTAAGGAACTAAAAAAGTTTGGAATTACAACTTTGGATCAGGGTATTGTTTCTACGCTGCATTTGGCACATACCATAGAAGGAAATGTGATTGGCGAATGGGGAATAAGAAAATTGCAAGACAAAGAAGCTATTGAAGCAAAAAACAAGAATAAACATACCAATATTCACATTGCAAGACAATCTTTGCGTTTAGCTTTTTTAGAGCAATTGGGTGGTGATAAACAAGTTTTATGGAATCATCAATTAACTGATTTTAAAGTTGATGATAAAGTCGAATTAACGTTTGATGTTGATGGAATAAAAAAACATTTTAAAGCTGATTTACTTGTTGGTGCAGACGGCATACGTAGTTCGGTGCGTCGGTTGATTATCAATGAAGATACAAATCCATTAAGATATTTAGGTTGTATTGTGATTTTAGGAATCTGTAAACTAAATGCTTTAAAAGATTTAGATAATCATTTGTTAGATGGTGCAACGGTGTTTCAGACCGCAAATGGAACGGAACGAATGTATATGATGCCGTATGATAAAGAGTCGATTATGTGGCAATTTAGTTTTCTAATGTCAGAAGAAGATGCTAAAAATTTAAGTAAAAAAGGTTCTGAAGCCTTAAAAACAGAAGTTGCGAAAAGAACGCATTGGCACTCTCCTATTCCAGAAATTATCGCCGCTACCGAAGCTAAACAGATTACGGGATATCCTGTTTACGACCGAGATTTATTAACGCCAAATTTATTAGAAAATGTAGGTCCTGTTACTTTAATAGGCGATGCAGCACATCCGATGAGTCCTTTCAAAGGGCAAGGTGCCAATCAGGCTTTGTTAGATGCTTTATTGTTGGCACAAAAAATCACCTCAGTTTATCATGCGCAAAATAAACAAGTCAATCTACGTGAAGATGTTTTACATCCATACGAAAAAGAGATGATGGAGCGAAGCAGCGTTAAAGTGAAAAAGTCAGCAGATGCAGCCAAATTTTTACATTCAGATATCGTTCTTCAAAAAGGGAATGTAACCTTTGGTTCGAAGTGGACTTCCAGTTTGTGATTTATAAAAACTGACTTTGGTTTTGATGATAAAATACAATGTAAACCTTATTCATTAGAGATATCCATTACATATTGTATCTCTTTTGATTCTTTATTCTTTATCATTGTGTAATCTTCCCCTTGTTAAGAACACTTAAAAGTAGAGTTTTTATTTAATATTATTGTATTATTATTTTGATTAATTTGATTAATTTGAAATGTA
>NZ_DEVJ01000042.1:0-61941 GCF_002362875.1 Empedobacter sp. UBA3239
CGTATTCATCATATGCTTTTTTCCTCTTATAAAATGTGATCTTTTTAACGCCAAAAAATTTATATGCTATAGAGTTATTTCCATATTCTTTGGCATATTTTAGAACTTGTAGTTTTTTACTATAAGTTAAATATGCTGCTATTTCTTTTGTCTTTTTAATCATCATAAAGCTATATTAGTTTTTTACTAATTTAGTCTACGAGGATATGACGTACCCACAATTATACAAAATAAAAAAGGCTCCTAATGGAGCCTTATCTATTTTATTATAGTATGTTATTTCTTTACAGCATCACCTTGTCCACTTCCTGTAACGGTAGCCAAAATGTATTTAAAATAATTACCAATAGACATGGTTTGATACATTTCAGCATCTAACTCGGCTAACTTTTTAGGTGTAGACATATCTACATTATTAATTTGTCCTAAACCAGTAATTCCTGGTAAATAATTAAACACACCTCTTTTCTCACGCTCTGCAATTAATTCTGTTTGATTAAATAAACATGGACGTGCACCAACTAAGCTCATGTCTCCTAAAAATACGTTGATCAATTGAGGTAATTCATCTAATTTAGATTTACGTAAGAATGTTCCAAACTTCGTTACTTGAGCTTGAGAGGCCAAATGTGATGCAACCGATTTGGTATTTACGTCCATTGTTCTAAATTTGATTAGTTTAAATGGTTTTTTACTTTTTCCTACACGTTCTTGTACAAAAATAGGTGAACCCGTATCGAATAAACCGATAATGTATAATATAACTCCTATTGGCCATAAAAATAATAATCCAAAAAATGAAAATAATATATCGAATAATCTTGTCATAATTGTTAGTTATTTGTTAATAATGATTGGTTATTGGTAAAATGCTTATTAGTTACTAATTACTGGTTACTAGTTACTAATTACTGGTTACTAGTCACTCCTCTCTAATTACTCCTCGCAAGTCACTAGCCTCTAGTTCTTATTTTTTATAAATTTTATAAGACCATTTAACATTTTAGCTATTTGTTCTTGCTTTGAAATGAATTGATCTAATTGATTTTTAGTGATAAATTTTAAATTAAAAGCGATTATTAACTGTGTTTCTAATTCTGCTGAACTACCTAATGCAATATATAAAAACTGTATAAATTCTTTATCCGATTGGCGTGCTGCTCCTTCTGCAATATTACTTGGTATAGATACAGAAGCCCTTCTCATTTGACTCGTTAAACCAAATTTTTCTTCTTCAGGAAATTGTTTTGTTACCACGTATATCTCTATAACAAAATCAATCGATAGCCTCCAAACCTCTAAATCTTTATGTTTTTTCATTGATTAATAGTTATTTGTTAATGGTGATTAGTTAATAGTGATTGGTTACTAATTACTTGTCACTGGTGATTGGTTACTAGTAACTACTCCTCCCTAATTACTCCTTACTAGTCACTAATCACTAGCTCCCAGTCTTAAAGCTTTTAATTGTTTTTTGTATCCCTTCCTCAGCCGTTAAAGGTAATTTATCAATCCCTAATGCTAATTTAATTTTTTGGTTAGAGACTACGTAACTCTCAGTTAATTTCTTTACTCGCTCTGAATTTAAAGGAAAGTTAATGACATCCCCACATTTTGCTATTCCTTGAATTAAACCTTTAGGAATTGGTAAAAACTTAGCCTTACGATCTAATGCTTTATTTATGGCTACAATTAATTGGTTTGTTGATAAATATTGATCATCAGCAAAATTATAGATACCAGAAACCACTTCTTTCTTGATTAACATTTCATGCACCAAATACGATAAATTATCAATACTTAGAAATGAACGATTATTTTCGAAATTTACTAAAGGCCATGGAATACCTTTTTCTACGACTTTGTATAAAAGGTTCAAATTTCCTTTGTTACCCTGTCCATGAATCATACATGGACGAATGATGAATAAACGCTTACCTGCTGGTAATTGCTGAGCTAATAAATACTTCTCCGCTTCGTATTTCGATTTTCCGTAAAGTGTTAATGGATTTGGAATAATGTCTTCTTTTACAACCCCATCGGCTGTATCTGCTACTGCCTTTACTGAACTAAAATAAAAGAAATCTTTTACCTCAGATTTTAAAAATTCTTGAAATAACTGAATCGTTAAATCGCGATTTATTTTAAAATATTCAGCTTCTTCAACTGTATTTTCTAAATCATGGGCTTTACCTGCTAAATGAATGATGGCATCTGTAATTGGATTAAATTGATGTACCCAATCTCCTCTTAATGATAAAGATAAAATCGTTATATTTTTTTCTTGTAAATAAACACCTAAATTAGTTCCTACAAAACCTGACGCACCTGTTATTGTTATTTTCATTTATTAATATCCTAGTTTAATATTTATAGTGTCCCAAATTAATTTTTGCTCAAAGTCATTAAGAACAAATTTACGTCCTTCTTCACCGTGATATCTCACTAAATCTCTATCGTTATAATACTTTAATATTGACTCTTCTATACTTTCAGATGTATTTTCTATAAATGTACCTGTTATATTTTCTTTTATTGCTTCTTCACACCCTGTTGCTTTAGTTATTATAACGGGTAACTGCATTGAAGACGCTTCTAAAGATACCGTAGGAAACCCCTCACGGTAAGTTGCTAATATAAATACATCCATTAGCTTAAAATATATTGATGCATCTGGTACATAATCTGTAAAAATAATATTCGGATCGTTTAAAATAGTATTTTTAGTTTCAGCTGTAACACTATCTTTTTCTTCAAATGGACCTACCAATAATAATTTAATATTCTTATTTTGTTTGATATTTTTCCATGCATTAATCAAATCATCAATGCCTTTATCATGTACTATACGTCCAACATATCCAACAATAAAATCTTCTTCTTTAATCTTTAATTTACTTTTTAAAGCCTGTATTTGATTTATATCATAGTTCTCAGGATTAAAACGATTTAATGCATCTATTCCATTACATGTCCCTTTTCTTAAAATTAGATTTTTACGACTGGTATTTAATCTATCTTTTAATGCAATATTTTCAACACCATAACTCACATTTACCACTTGATGTGCAAGACCACCGCTTAAACGTTCAATATTTTTTAAGATAGTTCTTTTAATCCCCTTAGAAGTTTCATATGCAATACCATGACGGTAATAAATACGATGGGGAACATTAGCTATAAATGCAGCAAGCATACCTACCATACCTCCTTTTGGCGTATGCGCTACAACGTAACCAAATTTCTCTTTACGGATATATTTTATCAGTTTATAAATGGCGACTAAATCTTTTAACGGATTTATACTCCTCGTAATTTCAACACTAAAAGGTGTATAGCCAAATTCTTTACTCCATTGTTTTAATTCTAATGATTCTGAACAAGCTAGATGATAATTATTACCCGTTTTTTTATTTAAATAATTAAATTGTTGCCCAAAAAAATGTTTGATAACAAAAGAGATGGTTACAATGTGTAATACTTTTTTATTTTGCATTATAAAAAGTTATTAATTTTTCAACCATAATATTAATATCATATTTTTTAGATTTTTCTAAGCAATTATTTATTGTCTGTTGATATAAATTTGAATCATTTAAATCTAAAATTTTAGAACTTAAATCCTCTACATTACTTGGTTCGAAAAGTAGACCACCACCTTCAACCACTTGTGCTAAACCTTGCACATTAGAAGCAATTAATGGTATTCCACTTGCCATTGCTTCTACAGCGACTAATCCAAACCCTTCCCAATGTGAACTCAGTATAGCAATGTCACACATTTTCATTAAAGGATATACATCATTACGAAGACCTAAAAATGTTACACGATCTTGTAACTCTAATGTTTCAACTAAATCTTCTAAAATTGGTCGTCTAATCCCATTACCGACTAAAAGTAACTTATAATCTTCTGGCAATAACTTTAAAGCTTTAATGACTGTATCTTGATCTTTTTGTTCTCTAAAACCAGCAACCATGATTAATAATTTATCTTCTTGTTTAAAATTAAATGTATCGCGATCATGTTTTACACTTTTAATTACGGTACTTAAATTCACTCCATTTTCTATGACTAAAAGCTTATCATCATTTAAATTCAGTTTTTCTTTTAAAGTAGTCTTAACCTCATTTGTAATACAAATTACGTTATCATAACACGCATAAATTAAATTTTCTATTAATCTAAACTTCTTGTTCTCCAAACGTCGATTCGATGTATTATGTTCCGTAAAAAATAACTTTACTTTTTTAAAGCAAAATAAACGTGCAATAGCTGCAAAATATTGAGCAGGAAATAAATGCACATGAACGACATCATATTTATAGAAATATGGAATTAATTTTAGAATATAAAAAGGATTATAAAATGAATCTCCTAAAGTATTAATCGTACAACAATTTATAGCTTCTAACTCTTTATACAAATGTGTTTTTTCTCCATTTAGTAAAACCACATCAACTTGATACCCTTTTGTTACTAAAAGGGGGACTGTTTCTCGTATAAGCTTTTCAGCACCACCTACACCTAAACTATCTATAATTTGTAATATTCTCAATTTTTATCCTTAATTAAAAAAATTAAACTTAAAGGCAAACCAATTATAGAATATAAACAGTTAACTGATTTCCAATTTTGATAAAAACTATCTTGGTTATATTTTGCAAATCGCCAATAATTAATATTAGCTCTTATTTTATAAAATAAACTAATTGGCATGTTCTGTAATTCTTTGTAAAATAAAACCGAACCTTTCGGAAATTTTTTACGTAATTTAAAACTGTTATCTGACAGTCCTCCCTCTAAATATTCAGCGATATAACAAATCTCTGGAAACCATAACATTTTATATTTTAAACCTATTCTGTTCCAAACTAATCCCTCTGTTAAAAAGCGTTCTTCATCAATTTTAGGAAACGGATATTGTTTCATCACTTTTGTTTTAACGATTTCTGCCATATCGCCTTTAATTTTATATTTGAATCGAAAAGCAAAAACATTAGCTAAGATTGGAGCATTAAAATTATTTGAACCGATCGGAGTTACTTTATCATACCCCTTTCTTAGTGATAAACCAGCTATTGATGAATCATCCTTTATTTTAACATAATTTTGCGTAATAAATTGAATTGCATTCTCTAACAGATAATCATCGCTATCTACAATAAAAAAAAGTTCTCCTTTAGCCAGTTCAACGCCTTTATTTATTGCAATGTGTTTCCCTGCATTATTTTGTTTGTAATAGGTTATAGAGATTAATTTTTCTTTAATAAATTCTCTAACCGTTTCTTCCGTATTATCTATAGATCCATCATCTACTATAATCCATTCAAACGATTTATTAGTTTGATTACTCAAACTTATATATAATCTTTCTAATAATTGAGCTCTATTATAAGCAGGAGTGAAAATTGAAATAACTGACATTAAAAAACAAATTTATTATTTATATACTTTGCTGGTAAATTATAATTTATGACTTTAGCATAATTGCCAACAGCAGTTGCATTTGTAGGAATATTTTTTGTGACAACACTTCCTACTCCAATAGTAATATTATCGCCAATTACAGCTGCTTCTCCTTCATTCGCTCCTATACTTGTGTATTCTGACATATTCACATTATTCCCAATAATTGTAGTTGGATTAATAACAATTGGTCCTGAATGTCCTATATAGAAACCATATCCTATTTTAGTTTTATGACTTATATCAATTTTATATTTTATTCTTTTAATATTTAGAATAACAAAACTTATTTTACTAATAATAAAATTACTATGCTGACATAGTCTAAAATAAACCATATAATTCCCCCCCCTATTAAAAAAATATTGTATTATAAAATTTTTAAGACTAATAGACTTTGTATATCTATATAAGTCTGAATGAATATATTTAATTATTTCTTTAGTATTCATATAATTATTTTAAAATAAAAAACTTTCATAAGGTAAATATCCTTCTCCATTGTCAAATACTAATAATTCTCTTATAAAAACTACTAAACAATAAAGAAATACAAGTAATAATATAAATAATCTATCTCTTTGCTTATAGACACTGATTAAATTTATAATCATTAAAATATATCCTATAATAAAATAACCTTTTACTCTGGCTATAATATTAAAATTATAGAATGCAAATGTTAAACAGTAGAATACTAAGAAAAGAATAAAAATTGTATTAAAATATTTTGTATTACTCTCTATAATCGTTCTTTTTGAAAGAATAATATAATATATAGGAATCATTTCAATAAAATTAAGAACGTTTATTCCTGAGCTACTATTTTCTACATAATTATTTAATTTATCAGAAAACACTTCACCTGGTAGATAATCCGAGATTAAAGTACCGAATAACAAGCCTAAATTTGAAACACCTATAAAAAATGAAGCAATTAATACTAAAACTGCTACTTTATTTGTTATCTTTATTTGGCTTACGTAATAAATAATAATAAAAACTAAAGCACTCGTATGAAATTGACTTGCTAGAATACATAGAAGTAGAAATGGAATCAATTGTCTTTTATCAACAAAACGTAATGCATACCAACAGATTACCATTGCTATTATTTGTCTTTGAGCAGTAAAAAAATAGTATAAATAACCTTTTGCTAAAAAGATTAATACAAATAGAAAATAATATTTCGAATACCTTTTTATTGATAATGACAATAGAAATGAAGTAATAATACCTAATACAAGGAGAAATTCATTAAAACTTAGACCAAGTTCTTTAAAAAAAAAACTTAATACTAAATATCCTTTTTCAAAACTTATTAGATAGAACTCTTCTGTCGTAAAAATACTTGATAGCTCAGTAGGTAAATGCTCAAATGCTAATCTATAAAAATGAGTATCATACCCTCCTAAAGATATAACTCTGCTTCCTGAAAAAATACCAAGCAAAATCATTACTATTACTATTCCATACTTATAATTCTTTTTGAAATAAATATTGTCAAATGCTAATGCTCCTATTGTAAAATATAAAAGGATATAGGGTGTCATTATTATATAGAATTAAAAAAAACTATCCACTTACTATTAATCACATCTTTATGAAAATATTTTACTTTTTGATGTGCATTTTGACTCATTATTAATCTTAATTCTTCATCTTGTATTAATAACTTTATTTTAGCAGCCATTTCATAAATATTAAAATCTTCAATCAAAAAACCATCCACATTATTTGTAATAATATCTGATGGTCCAGATTTACAATTAAAACTAATACAAGGTAAACCATGTGCCATTGCCTCTACTAAAACCATCCCAAATCCTTCAAATCTAGAACTAAGCACGTAAAATGCTGCATTACGGTAATACTCTTGAATATTTGAAGTACTTGGATTAATTTTAATATTTTTAATCTTATGCTGCTCGATAAAATTATCTAGAGAGTCTTTATCTCCATAATCATCCCCTACTATATTTAAAGTCCAGTCAGGATATTCGTTATTTATTTTACTAAAAGCTTCTACTAATAAATCAAATCCTTTTTGAGAAGTTATACGTCCAATAGCTAAAATATTCTTTGTTTTATTTTCATTATATTTTTCAGATTCAAATGGAACAGCATTTGGAATACAAACACAATTTTTGGGATTATATTTTTCCTTTATAATTATCGTTTCTTCCTTCGTCAGCATTACCACATTAACCTTATTATAGAATAATTTTCTTAAATATAAAGACAGCTTATTCATTACCGTTACTGAAAAGTGTTCACAAGATACAATTTCTAAATGTTTTGGTTTGGCTAAATATAAAATATAAGCAGCTAAATAATTTGTACTAATCGCCACAGTATCTTTTGGAAAATTATAAATAGAAAATAATTTTTTTGTACTTTTTAATAATTTATAGTAGTATACAAATTTATTCTCATTATTCTTAACATTTAAATTAATAATATTAATATTAAATTTTTCTAAGTTAAAAACAGGATCTTTTTTTTCAGAAAATAGCACTAATGTAACATTAGCTTTTTTACTTGTTAAAAATTCTATCAGATTAATTAACACCCTTTCCGTACCTGCTAATATATCAAAATGATCGTGATATATTATATAATTTTTTCTTTTTAATTCCATTATTATTAAATAATTTTCAATCTATATTTTACATATAATTTAAGATATAGATTAGCTAATAGGAACATTTTATATTGTAATAATTTTACATAAACACGTTTTATTACATTACTATTATTCATATTACTTAAATCGTATGTATTAGTAAACTTTTTTAAATATTGTAATCTATTTGCTTTATATAAATTTATATTTCTTGGATCGTATATCGTATAAAGTGTTAATGTCATAAATAAAGAAAGACTATTTTTAATTTCATTAATACTTTTTATATCTGTTTTATAAAATTCGCCTATATCCTTATATGTTTTTAAAAGATTGCTTAAAGATTTTTCCATTTCCTCATACGTATAATTTTTAAAAGAAGCAGATTCTTTATGTATTAAGTAAAAATATTTATGCTCTTTAATAAATTTTAGTTTATCTATATGTTTATAATATTCAAGAAAAAAAATTAAATCTTCACCAAATTTAATATCAGATTTAAATTGTAATTGATACTTTTTTATCAGATTTAAATTATAAAGTTTACAAAAAGGAAAACCATTATTTAGAATATTATTCTGAAAAATTTCCCCTAAATCTTTAGTCTTATATTCCTTGTATTTATAATTATCTGTAATTATACTTTTATTATTTTCTACACGTACTAAATCCTGTATTAATAAGGTATTCTGATTTAATTTTTCTTTTAAAAAACTAGATATATACTCCTTATCAATATAATCATCGGCATCAATAAATAATATATATTCTCCTGTAGCTATATTAATCCCATTATTTCTTGTTTTACTAACCCCTTGATTAGCTTGGTTAATAATAATTACACGATGATCTAACTTTTTGTATTTATTGCAAATAGTTAAAGAATTATCTTTTGACCCATCATTAATTAAAATTAATTCTATATTCTCATATGCTTGACTAAGTATAGATGTAATACACTTTTTAATATATTTTTCAGCATTGTAAATTGGAATTACAATTGAAATTTTTATTGAGTTACTCATTTATAAATTTCTTAAAATATTCTAACGAAATATTTTTTTCTTTATTAAGCAAATTATTAACCTTGTTGTAATCTATAGGCTCGCTTAATTTAGAAATTATTTGTGTTTCATCAATTTTATAAAATAAACGATCTTCTAGATCTAATTGCTTTAACAAAGATTGAAATCTTGACATCCCTCTTTTTTTATTTCCTAATGCAATAAACGGCTTGTTAAAAATAATAGAGAATACCATTCCATGAAAAGAGTCTGTAATTACATATTTAGCTGAATAAAAAGATTGTAACCAATCTGGTAAAGATTCAGCTTTTAATCCATCATACTTTTTATAATTTTTGTAGTTTACTTTAAATAGAAATTCTGACGCTAATTCTATAATATTTAAATCTAAGTTTAGCTTAGTTTTAATTTGATTTAATGCTGTTATTTTTTCTGTATCATTATCTAATACATAAGCGTATATATTTTTATGTTGAATATCTTTCAGAGAAAAATTTAAAATATAATCTTCTTTATGTAATAACAATGTTGGATCTATTAAATGTTTTATATCTTTAAGATTAAAATTATCTTTACAAACATCTATACCTGAAGATTCTCTTACTGCTATACCATCAAAAGAATCTAAAGCATTGGTAACATAGGCTGTTTCATTTTTATATTTCCATGTATCAACTCCAAAAGAAGCTGCATACGCAAGCTTTTTAATATCTTTATCTAAGCTATTAAAATCTAGAAACATTAATTTCTTTATATCTCCATAGGCATAATCTAAGCGCCATACTTGGTCACTACCCGTAATCAATACATTAAATTTATTTTCTGCTAAATAATTATTAACATCTTTATATGAATGAAAAAAAGGAGACAAACTTAAATGTTGTTTAAAAAACACCTCAAATTCAATATTCACATTCTTCTTAAAATTCGAATAACGACTTAGTATTAAATCTTTTATTAATGATTTACATTTTGCTTTGATAGAAGAATGAAATTTGTAATCAATTGTTTGAACTTCACAATTAAAATTCTTAATTAAGAATGTTTGCAAAGCATAATTTTGAAGAATGCCACCATAATTATAGTTACGTAATGGAAGTGTGAATATGGCTATTTTCATTTATTAAATTTTTTATTTATCTTATTAAATAAAGCTAATAATTTTAAATGTTTGTACATTTTATTGTTATAGACATCTTTATCCCTAAATTGTTTCCAAATATTTATAGATTGTTTTCGTGTATTTCTTCTACCTAATTGGATAATTTTAACATAGATATTATTATCTTTTTTAAATCTCTTACGATAATATGCTTTTTTACCAATTAAATTATTTCTAAAATATATGGAATCTTGTCTATGCCTAAAACTAGCATTTTGTGATTCTATAACTTTTGATTTGTCTATATTTTCAACAGAAAGAACTTTATTATTTATTCCTTCTTTAATTAAATCATCTGCAAAAGTAGATCTGGTAATAATTATACTATTTCCTAAACCATCATTTTTATATTCTGGTAACCATGCATCGCCCAAAGAAATATCTGCTAATTCAGTTGCAACATCATCACAAAAGTCACACGCATTTGATTTAAATACACCTGTACCCCACATATCTCCAAGTGGACTCATCTTTTGCGTTTTAAAAATATTATCTTTATTAAATGCTCCAAAAGAATAATCTAATGCCGTAGATTTAGCATCTTTAATACGGTATTGCTGATTATAAAATTTATCTTTAATCCCTGCTGATTGACTCAAATAGTCGGTAAAGAATTTACTCTTTAGCCCACCACAAATAATCCCTAGAACAAAAGGTATTTTTTCTTTGTATTGAGGATTATAATGTTGTTTTAAACGAATCGCTTTTACAAAACAAGCTACTCCAGAAACTGCTACTTTTCCTTGTTTTTCATCAATTTCTTTAAATAAACGTTCTAAAGTAACTGGTATATAACGCGTTTTTGATATTTGTTTAATTTGATTAACTTGATTAAACCACTGGTATTGGTAAGTCCCATTGATTTCTTTTACAATAAATAAATGATCTACAATCTTTTTTTCTAATAATTGTTCAAAAATATAGGTAGCAATACCTCCAGATGATGACGTTTCTCTAAATTCATTCGCATATCCTACATATGTATTTTCAAATCGTCCAATTTTTAAATCATTCTGATTTGCTTCAGGAAATATTTGATTTGCTAATATATCTTCGTCTTTTACCTCATCCTCTGGATTTGGATTAAAAGGACATAATTTAATGGCATCCTCATTAAATGAATTATCTAAAGTTGGTACTAAAAAACCTTCCTCATTCCAAATCATTTTTGATGTATTCGATTCTGTTGTGCATAAACCACATCCAACACATAATTCATTCTTTACAATATCTTCTATTTTGTAGCTCACTTGATCAACTTATTTTTAATAATATTTTTTAATAATATATTTTCGTTTTTACTCAATCCAAAACAAAAAATGAATATAATAGTTAGAATTGATATTTCTATTGATTGAATTAGAAAGTTTATTATATCTTGTGTTACCGGATAATTAACCTTAATAAAATATTCAGCACTAAAAGATAAAAAAACAACTAACACTACTCTAAAAAAAATCGTAGTATAATATTTATTAAGATTAATATTTAATACTTTTTTTAGAAAAAACAATCTAAATTGCAATGATAAAATAGAGATTAATATACCTATAACAAATACTGAATAAGAAGAATAACCTAATTTTAATGCTAAATATCCTAAAGGTAAATTAATAAATACCAATACACCCACTACGATTTGATACCATTTTATTTGACCTGTTGCCTGTACTCCTGTCATTAAGGTTCCTGATAAACTATCAATTAAAATTCCAATCAAAGCCAACTGAACAAATGAAGTGGTATATGCTGGTACTTCGTTTAACCATAACCTTAAAATATACTCTGTATTTAATAATATAGGCATTACTAAAAAAAGCATTAAAAAAAATGAAATTTTAGACCCTTGAAAAATTAAATTTTGGGTTTGTACGATATTTCCTTGTGAATATTTTTTTATAATTTGAGGATTAAATGCCATTTGTAAATTTATCGCAAACATATTTACGGCACTTACCACTTGATTAGTTATCCCATAAGCTGCATTAATTACTGTCCCAAAAAATAAATTTAAAACTAAATTTATTCCTTGTCCCTTGGCTACTGCTGCTACATTACCAAATAGATTCCATCCTGAATAACTAATTAACTCTATAAAATAAAGTTTATCATACACAAAATGATATTTGCTTTCTTTAAATTGTTTGCGGCAATAGATTTGATAAAGCATACGAATAATAAAACTTACTACAAATGTTAAAACTGCATAATAAATTAATTTATTATTAGAAATTAGCATTAGGGTAAATACCGTTCCTAATTTTAAAAAAGCTTCTAAAATACTCATATACGCATATACCTTCATACGCTCACGTGCTATAATTAACGCATTATAAGGTACTTGTATAATACTTAATAAAAAGGTTAGAATAGAAAACTGATACACTACATTTACTGCATATGTTTTATCTACTGGAAAAACCATTTTATAATTGACATACCATAAACCTAAAGTTTCTGCTATGATTAAACCTAAAATTGCTATCCCAAAATGAACTGTTAATGTGGCACTAAATGTTTTTTGGAGTTGTTGAAAATCACCTTTCCCAATGTCATGTGCTAAATAGCGTTGAGTTGCAGAAGACATTGCTCCATTGAAAAAACCAATCATGGTTACAATTCCTCCTACTAAATTGTAGATTCCATAATCTGAAACACCTAATTCTTCTAATACAATACGCGAAGTATATAAGGTAATCCCCATTATTAGGAACATCCTTATGTACAGAAACATTGTATTTTTGGCTATTGTTTTATGAGATGACAAAATATTTTATTTTATAATTTTCATCAAATATTCGCCGTACCCACTTTTTTTCAAGGGCTCGGCTATTTTGATTAATTGCTGTTTGTTAATGTACCCCATACGGTAGGCAACCTCTTCTATCGCACCAATTTTCATTCCTTGACGCTCTTCGATAACTTGTACAAACTGCCCAGCTTGCATCAACGAATTAATCGTTCCGGTATCTAACCAAGCTGTTCCACGATTAAAAACACCAACTTTCAACTTTCCTCTTTTCAAGTATTCGGCATTGATATCTGTGATTTCTAATTCGCCACGTGGAGAAGGTTTGATATTTTTTGCAATTTCTACCACATCATTATCATAAAAATACAATCCTGGAACGGCATAATTTGACTTGGGTTCAGTTGGTTTTTCTTCAATTGAAACAACTTCATTTTGCTCGTTAAATTCAACTACTCCGTATCGTTCGGGATCGCTCACCTGATAAGCAAAAACCAAGCCACCATCTGGATCTGCTGAATCTTGTAATAATTTAGACATTCCAGAAGCGTAAAATATATTGTCACCCAAGATTAAGGCTACTTTATCATTTCCAATAAATTCTTCTCCCAAAATAAAGGCTTGTGCCAATCCATCTGGACTTGGTTGTTCTTTATACGAAAATTTACAACCAATTTGAGAGCCATCGCCTAATAATTTTTCGAAATGAGGTAAATCGTGAGGCGTAGAAATAATCAAAATCTCATTAATCCCTGCCAACATTAAGGTTGATAATGGGTAATAAATCATTGGCTTATCATAAACAGGCATCAATTGCTTACTTACCGCCAATGTTAATGGATGTAATCGCGTTCCTGAGCCTCCGGCTAATATAATTCCTTTCATGTTTTTTTTGGTTGTTAAAACGGTTAGATGGTTAGATGGTTAGATGGTTAGATGGTTATATGGTTATATGGTTATATGGTTATATGGTTATATGGTTATATGGCAAAATTAGTCTTTTTAACTTTATCACCTCCTAACCTTTTAACCTTTTAACACCTTTAATGTTATATGGTTAGATGGTTATATGGTTAGATGGTTATATGGTTATATGGTTATATGGCAAAATTAGTCTTTTTAACTTTCTCACCTCCTAACCTTTCTAACCTCTTAACCTTCTAACATCTTAACCTTAAACTCTCCAAACGACTGCGCTTCTTCATCTTTTTCAGAAATAATCATTTTATCCGAAGGGATTTGCCAATCAATATTCAATTCTTGATCTAAAGGATTAACTCCATTTTCTGATGCTTTATTGTATCCATTATCACATTTATAGAAAAAAGTTGCTGAATCAGAAATAACCGAAAAACCATGTAAAAATCCTCTTGGAATAAACAATTGTTTTTTGTTTTCTGCAGATAATTCTACTGCAACTGATTGACCATAGGTTTCAGAGTTTGGACGAACATCAACTGCAACATCTATTACCGCTCCTTCTACCACACGAACTAACTTTGCTTGCGCATGTTCTCCCGCTTGCATATGTAATCCACGAACTACACCGTAAGAAGATTTAGACTGATTATCTTGTACAAAAGTTGGCTTGTATCCCAAAATTTCTTCTATTTTATTTTCGTTATACGACTCAAAGAAATAACCTCTCGAATCTTCAAAAACAGTCGGTTCTAAAATAAAACAACCTTTTAATTTAGTTTCTGTTGCTTTCATTTAATTGTCAATATTGTTTTATAATGTTAATAAAGTTGATAAGGTTATAAAAGGTTGATAAGGTTAGATAGATATAAAAAGGTTAATCTATTCTCAATGATTTAATCAATTTAGAAAGCATACTTTTTATATAATTTATACTCTTTTGAAATTGTATTAAATTACCAATAAATCCTAATCGAAAAGCTATTTCCAGTTGCGTTTCAAGTTCACTTACTGAACCTAGCGCAATATAAAGAAAACGTATAAACTCAGCTTGACTTTGTCGACCTGCTCCTTCTGCAATATTACTTGGAATAGAGACCGCACTCCGCTTCATTTGACTTGTCAATCCGTAAAGTTCTTCTTTAGGGAAAATTTTTACAGTTTCATAAATACAGACGACTAAATCCATAGATTCTTGCCAAACTTTTAATTCTTTATGACTAGCCATATTTTTTAAAGTTTTATATGTGTGGTGGTAAAAAAGGCTTAAGTTGAAATGAGAAAATAGAGAAATGGGGAGAACTAACTTTCTTAACTTTCTTAACTTTCTTAACCTTATAACCTTCTCCTTATTTATACTGTATATCGTAATAATTTTGGTAATCGCCAGAGGTTACATTATCCAACCATTCTTTGTTGGATAAAAACCAATCAATTGTTAGACTCAAACCTTGTTCAAACGTCACACTTGGTTTCCAGCCTAATTCTTCGTTGATTTTAGTTGCATCGATGGCATAACGTAAATCATGTCCTGGACGATCTTTCACAAAGGTGATTAATTGTTCTGAAGTTCCTGCTTCTTTACCCAATTTTTCGTCCATTTGTTTACACAATTCTTTCACCAAATCGATATTTTTCCATTCGTTGAAACCTCCTACATTGTAAGAACCTCCATTTTTTCCTTCATGGAAAACTAAATCAATCGCTTTGGCATGATCGATTACAAATAACCAATCGCGCGTATATTTTCCATCTCCATAAATTGGAAGTGGATTATTATTTAAAATATTATGAATACACAACGGAATCAATTTTTCTGGAAAATGATTTGGTCCGTAATTGTTCGAACAATTCGTTATCACAATTGGTAAACCATAGGTGTCATGATAGGCTCTCACAAAATGATCCGAAGATGCTTTTGAAGCAGAATAGGGCGAATGCGGATCATAAGACGTTTCTTCCGTAAAAAAACCTTCATCTCCTAAAGCGCCAAAAACCTCATCTGTCGAAACATGATGAAAACGTTTTCCTTCAAAATTATTGTTCCAAATTGTTTTTGCAGCATTCAAAAGATTAACCGTACCAATCACATTCGTCATCACAAAATCTAACGGATTTGTAATCGAACGATCTACGTGAGATTCGGCAGCTAAATGGATGACTCCATCTGGTTGATACTGTTCAAAAATCTCTAAAATATGTTTCGCATCCGTAATATCTGCCTTTACAAATGTATAATTAGGCTGATTTTGAATATCTTTTAAATTTTCTAAATTTCCTGCATAGGTCAACGCATCAAGATTGATAATTTTTGTTTCAGGATAGTTTAAGACAAATTCTCTTACAACATGAGAACCGATAAATCCAGCTCCTCCTGTAATTAAAATAGTTTTCATAGTATTTTATAGTCGTTTATCAACTTCTTCTTTAGGCAAAGCCCCTTTTACATCATAAATCACTCCGTTTTCTTTTAAATAATCAGTTAACTGAAGATTTAAAAATTCGTCGTGTGATACTGTTAGAATGATGGCGTCGAATTGGTGAACTGGTGAATTGGTGAACTGGAAAACCTGATCCAATGTATTACAAAAAGTTATTCCGTATTCATGGTTTACCTCATCTGGGTTAGCCCAAGGGTCTAACGTTGTCACCTCTATTCCATATTCTTCTAAAGCATGAATCACATCAATTGCTTTTGAATTTCGTATATCGGGGCAATTTTCTTTAAAGGTAATTCCTAAATTGAGAATTTTTGCGCCTTTTACTTTGATATCGTTATGAATTAATAATTTTACAACCTGAGAAGCTACAAAGGCTCCCATCGAGTCATTCAATCGTCTTGCTGCTAAAATTAATTCAGAATAATATCCAATTTCTTGTGCTTTTTGAGCCAAATAAAATGGATCAACACCGATACAATGTCCACCAACCAAACCTGGTTTGAATGGTAAAAAATTCCATTTTGTTCCAGCAGCTTCCAACACATCATTGGTATCAATATCCATTAGCGAAAAAATCTTCGATAATTCGTTAATAAACGCAATATTGATATCACGTTGCGAATTTTCGATGACTTTCGATGCTTCTGCAACCTTGATTGTCGGTGCTAAATGCGTTCCTGCGACAATTACGGATTGATATAAATCATCAACAATTTTTCCAATTTCTGGCGTTGAACCTGAAGTTACTTTTAAAATTTTCTCAACCGTGTGTTTTTTATCGCCTGGATTAATTCGCTCTGGAGAATATCCCGCATAAAAATCTTGGTTAAACTTCAATCCCGAAGAATGTTCCAATACTGGAATACATTCTTCTTCTGTAACACCTGGATAAACCGTAGATTCATAAATAACAATATCATTTGGTTTCAACACTTTACCTACCGTTTCCGAAGCTTTTTTCAAAGGAGTCAAGTCTGGTCGATTATTTTTGTCTACAGGAGTTGGAACGGTTACGACATAGATATTAGCGTCTTTGATATCGTCTAAATTAGCTGAACAGAATAAACCATGGGTTGGTTGAGCTGTTGAATAGTTTAATTGATTAATTGGATTCTCAGTAACTAAAACTGATTGCAATACTTCATCAGAAACCTCTAATGTTAAGTCGCGTCCTTGGTTTAATTCAGCAATACGTTTCTGATTGATATCAAACCCGACAACAGGGTATTTTGTTGCAAATAATCGAGCCAAAGGTAAACCTACGTAACCTAGACCGATAACTGCTATTTTATGTTGTTGATTCATTTATTATAATATTTTCTGTACCATTGTACAAAGTTATACACTCCTTTGTCAACCGGATAATGAGGATTATAACCAAATTTATCTTTCAACTCTTGGACATCAGCCCATGTTTGATTGACATCTCCTGCTTGCATCGGATACATTTCTAAAATAGCTTTTTCACCTGTTGACTTTTCGATTTCTTTGATAAAATCTATTAATTGAACAGGTTTACTATTTCCTATATTGTATAATTGGTATTTTTCTTTAATATTTTTATCTTCAAGTATTTTGTCAATTCCTTGAATAATATCATCAATGTAAGTGAAATCGCGTGATAAATCACCATGATTAAAAACTTTTAAAGGTTGATGATTCAAAATAGCATCTGTAAACAAAAACATGGCCATATCTGGTCGTCCCCAAGGTCCATAAACGGTAAAAAAACGTAAACCTATGGTTTGGAAATTGTATAAATGACTATACGCATGAGCCATTAGCTCGTTTGCTTTTTTAGTAGCTGCGTATAAACTAATAGGATGATCAACGTTTTGATTTGTTGAAAAAGGAACATCTGAAGAGTTTCCGTAAATACTTGAACTACTTGCGTACAGTAATTTTTTGACGTTATAATTTCGGCAACATTCTAAAATATTTAGAAAACCGACCAAATTACTTTGTCCATAGGCATCAGGATTTTCGATACTATACCGAACACCAGCCTGAGCTGCCATATTAACAACCGCATCAAACGAATATGTTTTAAAAAGTTGAGCCAATGACTCTTTATCTTCTAAATTCATGCGATAGAAAATCATCTTTTCTTCGTATTTAGAAGAAAGAACTTTCTGCCCAAAATTTGAAGCAAATTCTTGATTGATTCCTAATTCTTTTAATCGATCATATTTTAACTGAACAGTGTAATAATCGTTAATGTTATCAATTCCAACAACTTTGATGTTTTTTTCGATTAATTTTTCAGCTAAATGGTAACCTATGAAACCAGCTACACCAGTTATGAATACTGTTTTCATTATTTCTCCTTTTCAGAAGTCGCAACTACTTTTCTTAATCCAGAACTAGAGAAGCGGTGTGTACGCTTGTTGTAGTAAATTTGAATATGATTATCTAAACAATATTGTTTTCCCGTAAAGTCGATATTTCGGTATTCTTCCCCTATAATTCTAACATTTATGGGTAAAGCACTTAACATATCAAACAAATCTTGTTCGGTTTCGTAAGGAATAATTTCGTCGACATATCGACAACCTTCCAATTGAATATAACGCTCTACGATGGATTGTGTAGGGCTATTTTTTGAAGGGTCTACACTTGCAGGATCTGTATTAAGTCCTACAATTAGGTAGTCGCATTGTCTTTTGGCTTCTTCGAGCATCATCACATGACCTGCATGAAGAAGGTCAAATATACCGAATGTAATTCCCGTTGTCATTTTATAATACTATTGTTGGAACGACAAATTTAGGGATTTATATTGAATTAATTATAAGCTTTTATGACATAAAAAAAGCACTCAAATCGAGTGCTAGGTATTTAAATTAATTCAGAATTTCTTTTTTCTAAATGCGTGTAAACATTCTTTACTTCCTGCGAATATTCTTTTTGTAGAATTAAATTCGCTGTTGGGGTATTCACAAAAATAGTATTTTGCAAACCTACAAAAGAAGTATACACATCTGTTCCAATCACCATGTTTCCATTACGATCGACATAATGGCCGTTCATCACAAAATAATCATACAAGGATTCGAAAGAACCTAAATCATTCCAAACAAATTTTGCTGGAACTACTTTTATCTTCTTGCTTCGTTCCATTACGGCATAATCGATACTATTTGATGGAATATTCATTGAAAGTTCTTCGTTCAATTCTCCGTTAATATTTTCTGCCCAAGCAATTTTTGAAGCTTCGTAAATTTCTTTTTCAAATTTCTTTAGTTCTTTCAATAAAACACGTGCTTTGAAACAAAACATTCCACTATTCCACAAAAAATTACCTTGCTCGATAAAATCTTGCGCCGTAATATGATTTGGTTTTTCGCGGAAAGAAAGTACATTATCTCCTTTGTGCTCAATATAGCCATAACCTGTTTCTGGACGAGTTGGATGCACTCCAAATGTGACGATATAGTCATTTTGTGCTAATTCGATTGCTCTATTCATCGCTTCTTGATAGGCTTCCATATCTTCAATCAAATGATCAGATGGTGTCACAATTAGAATATCATCATCCTCAACTGCTAAAGCTGCAAATGCAATTGCCGCTGCAGTATTACGTGGAACAGCCTCTACAATTTTCGTGTATTCAACATTCATTTTATCAAGTACTTCTTGACTTAAATGGTCATTATCTTTATTCCCAATCACCATTAATTTATCAGCAATTGGACGATTTCTCTGAATCGTTAACTCAAATAAAGATTGCCCATTAAACAAAGGTAAATATTGTTTGGGATGACTTTTTCGTGAAAGTGGCCAAAGTCTACTCCCAACACCACCAGATAAGATCACATTATAAATACACATAAATTCTTCTAATTCGAACTCGTAAAGATATTAAAAACTACTATATCATAGCATTCTATTATGATTTTTCTTTTAAACACAAAAAAAGCGTTCAAAAATGAACGCTTTAAAGTATTAGTATTGATTTTATTAAATCATCGAAATACGTAGTGTATTGGTAATTCCTTTCTCAAATGCTGGCATTGCATTTAGATTGATGATATAATCACCATATTCTACATAACCCGCATTTTTCGCCAAGATATTTACTTCAGTTACCGTTTGATCCGTAGATGTATCGCGAGGATCATAATTGATTGCTTTTACTCCCCATAATAGGTTCAACATACGGTTAATACGTTTACTTGGATTGAAAACCAAAATAAATGAATTTGGACGATGTGATGAAATTTGGAACGCTGTATAACCAGAATACGTCAACGTTGCAATTGCTTTCGCTCCTGTATCTTCTGCCATTTTAGCTGCATTGTAACAAACCATATCAGTTACGAAACGTTCGTTTTTGATCTTTGGTTTGTGTTCTGGTACATGTACGTGCTCATCATCTTCGACTGTTTGAAGAATCTTCGTCATTTTCTCGATAACTTGTACAGGATATTGTCCTACAGAAGTTTCTCCAGATAACATTACCGCATCTGCTCCATCAAAAACTGCGTTTGCAACGTCAGAAACTTCCGCACGAGTTGGTGTTAAACTCGAAATCATAGTTTCCATCATTTGTGTTGCAACAATAACTGGCTTACGCGCTAATTTCGCTTTGTCAATTAATTGTTTTTGCGCTTTTGGAACGATTTCAAACGGAACCTCAACTCCTAAATCTCCACGAGCAACCATTAATCCATCCGAAAATTCTAAAATATCATCGATATTTTCTAATGCTTCAGGTTTTTCAATTTTAGAGATAATTGGAATTTTTACTGTTCCATGTTCTTTGATAAAATCAGATAAATCTTTTACATCTTGTCCCGAACGAACGAAAGATAGTGCAAACCAATCGACACGATTTTCGATTGCGAATTTTGCATCTTCTTTATCTTTTTCTGTTAAAGCAGGTAAAGAAATATTGGTATTTGGTAAGTTAACTCCTTTTTTAGAACGTAGCGGACCTCCTTGAATCGTTTCTGCTTTTACAGTATCTGTTCCGTTTGTCTCGATTACTTTGAAGATTAATTTTCCGTCATCAATCAAAATATTTTCTCCCACTTGCACATCTTGCGCAAACTTTTTGTACGTCATAAAAACTTTTTCTTTCGTTCCTACAACATCCTCGTTGGTGAATGTTAAAATTTCTCCTGGATTGATTACGAAATCTTCGTGTTCCATTTTTCCAATACGCAATTTTGGACCTTGTAAATCCGCTAAAATTGCAGTATTGTAGCCATGATCGTTATTTAATTGATGAATTGTTTCAATCTTACGTTTCACATCCGCATAATCTGCGTGCGAAAAGTTGATACGGAACACATCTGTTCCTTTTCTCATCATTTCTAATAAAATCTCTGGACTATCGGTTGCCGGACCTAAAGTCGCAACAATTTTTGTCTTTTTAAGATATTGTCTATCGTAAATCATAATTTTTCCCTTTTTTTATGCACAATATTTTGTTAGAAAACCAATTGATCTGCATTGCTAATCAAATCGATATCTATTTTTTTGATCGTTTTTATAAAATCTTTTTCTACAAATGGTAGTTGAAGATATTGTAGTTCATCTTCCCAACCAGAAATTTTTACTACATAGTTGCAATCCTTGTAATTTGGCACAAGAATAACGCTCCCTTTGAAAAGATTTGATAAATCTACTTCATTTTTTTTAAAATCGTATTGATTTGGCGTATTTTTAATGATATGATAATCTATTTTATTTGCTTCATCTAACCATTGATAGGTTTCGAAAAAATAAGTATGCTCATCTAACCGAATATCCAAATCCTGAATACGCTGAAAACGCGTATCAAAAGTAGAGTTGAGATGGAAAATAAATTGTGTAGAAGTGTTAAAACTAGAATTTACGCCTATGAGATGAAAATCTATCCAATCATCATATAAGAGTAATTCTGCCATGTTTCTAAACTTTTTCTATTTTCTTTTGTAGCGAATAGTACGCACGTTTTGCTGCGCTTTCTTCCGCTTTCTTTTTAGAAGTTCCTCTCCCTTTCGAGATGACTTTATCATTGAGACGGATAACGGATACAAAAACTTGCAAATCTTCTGCATTTTGCTCCTCAAATGTATTGAATCTTATCGTATTTCTCGTTTTTTGACTCCATTCCAAAATCAACGATTTGTGACTTGTAATCGTGTGTTCCAAACGGTCTAAATCCGCATAAGGGTCAATAATTTTGACTTGAATAAATTTTTGTACGGCAGCTATACCTCCATCAACATAAATTGCACCAACCAAAGCTTCCAACATATCACCATTTACGTCTTCACCCAAATTGTTGTGATTGTTCATTGGATCCAAATAATCTAACAAGCCAAGTTGTTTGGAAACGGCATTCAATTGTTTACGCGAAACAATTTTAGAGCGCATTTTTGTCAAATAACCTTCTTGTTGATCGGGCGCTTTGTAGTATAAGTAAATTGCTGCAGAAGCACCAAGTAATGCATCTCCTAAAAACTCTAATCTTTCAAAGTTTATACTGTTTCCATTTTCATCTTTTTTCTGTGCAGATCTGTGGGTAAATGCTTCTTTAAAAACCTCAACATTGCGAGGAGTATAACCCAAAATCGACTTCAAAAATTTCAAAAAAGGATCAGATGAATTTGAATCATCACGATGATTTTTAAAAGAAAATAATTTTTTTAAGAAAGACATTACTTATACTTCTTAAATATCACACAAGCATTGTGACCACCGAAACCAAAAGTATTACTCAATGCATAATCTACATTTTTCTCTTTTGCTTTGTTAAATGTATAATCGATTTTAGGATCAAGATTCTCATCATCCGTAAAATGATTAATTGTTGGTGGAACGATACTGTTATTGATTGCTCCAATAGCCGAAATCGCTTCAACAATCCCTGCACCACCTAATAAGTGACCAGTCATAGATTTTGTTGAATTGATTTGAATATTATAAGCATGTTCTCCAAATAATTTTTGAATTGCTTTAGATTCTGCAATATCACCTAATGGTGTAGATGTTCCGTGCATATTGATATGATCCACGTCTTCTACGCTGATATTGGCATCTAATAAAGCCTCTCTCATCACATTTAATGCGCCTAATCCTTCGGGATGTGGAGCTGTAATATGGTGAGCATCTGCTGTCATTCCTGTTCCTACTAATTCTGCATAAATGGTAGCTCCACGCGCAATAGCATGTTCGTACTCTTCTAACACAATACATCCAGCTCCTTCTCCCATTACAAAACCGTCACGGTCTTTGTCGAATGGTCTTGAAGCAGTTTGTGGATCATCATTTCGTGTAGATAACGCATGTAATGCATTGAAACCTCCAATACTTGATGCTGTAATCGCAGCTTCTGAACCTCCTGTTACAATTGCTTCAGCTTTTCCAAGTCTTAATAACATATAAGCGTCAATAATTGCATTTGTTGAAGAGGCACATGCCGAAACAGTTGTATAATTAGGTCCCATAAGACCAAATTCCATTGAAATATGACCAGGCGTGATATCTGCAATCATCTTAGGGATAAAGAAAGGATTGAAACGTGGTGTTCCATTTCCTGTCGCGTAATTCGAAACTTCTTCTTCAAACGTTTTAATTCCACCGATACCAGATCCCCATATAACGCCGATACGCTCTTTGTTTACATTTGTATCTTCTAAGATTCCACTGTGTTTTATTGCCTCTCTAGCTGCAATAATTCCCAATTGGGCACAACGGTCAATTTTTCTTGCCTCTTTACGATCAAAATGATCTTCGATATTGAAGTTCTTGATCTCACAAGCAAATTGTGTCTTAAAAAGAGTTGCGTCAAAAAGCGTAATAGGCGCAGCGCCACTTACACCATTCACTAATCCATTCCAGTATTCTTGGTATGTATTTCCGATTGGTGTTAGCGCGCCTAAACCTGTTACTACTACTCTTTTTAATTCCATAAAATAGGAACTATTACTTGTTTAAGTCTTCGATGTATGTTACAGCTTGACCTACAGTTGAAATTTTTTCTGCTTGATCGTCTGGAATTTGGATATCAAATTCTTTTTCGAATTCCATGATTAATTCTACTGTGTCTAATGAATCAGCTCCTAAATCGTTAGTGAAACTTGCTTCTAGCGTAACTTCGCTTTCGTCAACTCCTAATTTATCTACGATAATCGCTTTCACTCTTGATGTAATGTCAGACATAATTTTCTAATTTTAATTGTTGTAAACTAGTGCAAAAATATAAAACTTATATTAAATACAAGCTTTTTTTTATATGCATGCATAAGAACTTGGAAATATATGGTGAAAAAACATGCACGAAAACGTTTAAGTGAATGACATAAGTCAAATTTTTTACGCTTCTTTTTATTGTAACTTTGTGCAAAGTTTTTACCTTTAATATTTTAAAATACTATAAAAATCACAAAAATGAGCATAGAATTGGCATCTTACGGAATAAAAAATTCCAAAATTAACTATCAATTATCTCCTGAAGAGCTTACAGAGAAAATGATAGAATTAGCACAGGGAGAAATTACATCTTCTGGAGCAGTAAATATGTTAACCGGAGAATTTACAGGACGTTCTCCTAAAGATCGTTTTATTGTTAAAGACGAAATCACTGCAGAAAACGTTTGGTGGGATGGAAACATCAATATTCCTTTCGATTCTGATAAATTTGACACTTTATACGATAAAGTTGTTGAGCATTTAAGCAACCGCGAAATTTATGTACGTGATGCTTTTGCTTGTGCTGACGATGCATACAAAACAAAAATTAGAGCAATTACAGAAACTCCTGCTGCAAATTTATTTATTTATAACATGTTTATTCGTCCAACAGAAGAAGAATTAAAAAACTTTGGTGATGCTGAATGGACAATTATCAATGCACCAACTTTTGTTGCAGATGCAGACGAAGATGGTACAAGACAACACAATTTCTCTATCTTAAATTTTAAACGTAAAATCGTTTTAAACGGAGGAACTGGTTATACAGGAGAAATGAAAAAAGGTATTTTTTCTGCCTTGAACTTCATCATGCCCGTATTTAGAAATACTTTACCAATGCACTGTTCTGCTAACTCAGGTGAAAACGGAGATACAGCAATGTTCTTTGGATTATCTGGTACAGGAAAAACAACTTTATCGGCAGACAAAAATAGACGTTTAATTGGTGATGATGAACACGGATGGACAGAAGACAATACAGTTTTCAATTTTGAAGGTGGTTGTTACGCAAAAGTTATCAACTTATCTCCAGAAGGTGAGCCAGAAATTTTTGCAGCGATCAAAGACGGAGCTTTATTAGAAAACTGTAAATTAATTCCAGGTACTAACGAGGTTGATTTTACAGATACATCTATCACAGAAAATACACGTGTTTCTTATCCAATTGATTATATCGAAAATATTGCAGTTCCATCTGTAGGAAAAAATCCTAAAAATATTTTCTTCTTATCGTTTGATGCTTACGGAGTTTTCCCTCCAATTGCAAAATTAAACCCAGATCAAGCAGCTTACTTGTTTATCTCTGGATATACATCTAAAGTTGCTGGTACAGAAGCTGGTGTTACAGAGCCTCAAACTACATTTTCTACATGTTTTGGTGCACCATTTATGCCATTACATCCAACAAAATATGCTGAAATGTTGAGCGATAAAGTTGAGAAAACTGGTGTAAATGTTTGGTTAATCAATACAGGTTGGAATGGTAAAAAAGAACGTATGTCGTTAAAAGATACTCGTGCAGTGATCAATGCAGCATTAAATGGAGATTTGGATAACGCAGCGTTTAAAAAGGATCCATACTTCGGATTTGAAGTTCCAGTTGCAATAGATGGTGTTTCATCAGAAAAATTAAATCCTGCAACTTCATTTGCAACAGAAGAAGCGTATGAAGAAAATGCGAAAGTATTGGCAGCTAAATTCAAAGAAAACTTCAAAAAGTTCGAAGAATTTGCGAATGCTGATTTATTAGCTGGAGGACCAACGATTTAAGGTTAAAATTAAATCATATAAATTCTGGATTGCAATTGTAATCCAGAATTTTATTTTGGAGCAAACTTTAATGTTATAAACGGAGATAAAATCAACCCTAATTGACTCGTTTTTAAAGCGCTGAAATTAACTAAAGAAACCACTTTTTTCTTAAAGCCTTTTTTATCAACATCGCAATAAAAACCGTTTTCTATCGTACAGCTAAAATTATATTTTTTTGCCAATTGATGGTAATCAGACAATGGTAATATACGTTCCATCCAACTACCAAAATCGGGTTCACAACAATTATATTGATCAACATCAACCTGCATCACAGCTTGGTTTTGTCGGTAATATTCCAAAAAATCAATCAAGTCCACATAACGCAAACCACGAGATTTAGTTGCTAATAATTCTAATTCCTTTTCTGTTAATTCTGGACCTATTTTCTTTAGATATTCCTTTCTCTTTGGACAGTACTCTTCAATTTCATCTTTCTCCATTAATTTTCTTAATCTTTTCGCTTTAATGAAATTTTTAGGATTAGAAGCTGTTGTAAATAACATTTTTATTGAAGAATTAAGCTGACTGAAATAATTAAACATTTCATCCAAATCATGAATATGTTCTATTGTATCTGTCGAAATCAAATAATCTACTTTGATATTTCTATCCTTGATAAATTGTAACAATTCTTGATAAGATCCTTCAATATAATAATCGGGACCAAAACCTATTTTTTGACTTATTTTCTGAATTGTTGAAACAGAACTCGGATTAAAATCGCAATAAATCACTTTAAATCCTTTTTGTTTTAAATACAGACTTAAAAAACCATGACCACCACCAAAGTCAACAATGTATTCACCTTTAATAGGTGCAAAATTGATCAGTTTTTGCAAAGAATAATCAAACATTTGAAAGTAATAAAATAACGTAGGTTGCATATTTTCGATATAATCTATATTATATTCATTAATTCCTAAATCCTTAAAATTAATCTGATTTATTAATTTTACTACTGATTTTATTTCTTCTGAACAAAAAGTATTTTGATATTGTTGATAAGCATTCATATTACATTTTCAAATAAAATTCTTTTGTTAAATTAATGTAATCTTCGGTATATTGATGACGTTCGACTTCGATGATTAACTCATTTTCAAGGCATTTCTTGTCATGAAAACTAAATTCTAACAACACACGTTTTGTAACTGTTGTCGAATTCCCTTTGATATAAACGACTCTAGATAGTTTTAAAGCGTTTTGAATAGCTATTTCACTAAAACTACCCATTTGATCGTATGGAATTATAAAACTCGCTAATCCGTCTTTGTGTAGTAATTCAGCAGTTTTTTTGATTAATTCTTCAAAAGTCAATGTTTCTTGCTGCCGTGCTTGTTTACGCGCGTCAAAATCAACCGTATCATTCACCACAAAAAAAGGTGGATTACTGACAATCAAATCATATTTTTTATTGGTTGAATAATCTTGAAGCGATGAATTAAAAATGGTTAATCGATCTGAAAAAGGGGCATTATCGAAATTTTCTTTTGCTTGTAAAAAAGCATCGTTATCAATTTCTATTGCATCAATCATAGAATGAGGAAAACGTTGCGCTAACATCAACGAAATTAATCCAGTTCCTGTACCAATATCTAAAATAGTATTTCCACTTTTTAAAGTAGCCCATGCACCAAGTAAAACACCATCTGTGCCTACTTTCATTGCGGTTTTGTCTTGAAAAATTTCGAATTGTTTGAATCGAAAAGGTTTTCTATTCATTGCAAGGAATCAAAATGTAGAATGTTGTACCAACAGAAATTTCAGTTTCGAAACGAATTGTTCCATCATAATCGTCAATAATTTTTTTCACCATTGGCAAACCAATTCCCATTCCACTATTCTTTGTTGTAAACTTTGGAACAAAAATAGAATCTTGTGATTCGACAGGAATTCCATTCCCGTTATCTTGAATGGTTATATGCAAAAAACCATCCACTAAAAACACATCTACTTTAACTTTCGCAATACGAGATTTCGGAATAGATTGAAACGCATTCTTTGTAATATTGGTGATAATTCGATTCAAATATTGTTTATCAAATGTCATCATGATGATGTTGGGAGAATAATTAAATTCGATAAACTCCAATGGAAAAACATATAGCGCATTTTTTATGACGTCTACCACATCAATTTTTGCATCTTTACGAGAAGGCATTTTAGCAAAATCTGAAAAAGCTTCAGCAATCGCAGAGATGGTATCAATTTGTTGCAATAAAATATTAGTTGTTCGCATCGTCTTTTCTTCAAGATTTGGATCATTTACATCAAATTTTCGCATATAATTCTGTAGCATTAATCGCATTGGTGTTAATGGATTCTTGACTTCATGCGCAACTTGTTTCGCAAAATCTCGCCATGCTTCTTCACGTTCTTGCTTAGCTAATAAATCTGATTGTTCCCGCAATCGGTACAACATATCATTATAGGAGTCGACCAGAACTTTTATTTCATCGTTACCATCATAGCGAATAGGCATATTGTTCGCAATAACTTCTGTTTCACGAATACGATCTGCAAACGACCAAAGTTTATTCAGTGTACGTTTTGTAACAAAATAAACCGCTAACGTCCCAAACAAAAGAATAACTCCAAAAGCTAATCCATAACTCCCAATTAAGGTAAACATGTCTCGTTGAAAAAAATCTTGGTTAGATTGATAAGGTAGACAGAGAATAGCAATGTTTTCATTGTAATAATTTTTGATATGACTATAAGACGAATAAAGATTGTTATCATCAGCGGTATCTTTATTCGTTACAATAAAATCATTTGACTTTTGTAGTTTGTCTAATATTTTTTGAGGCAAAACATTATAAGTCGTTGAAACCGGCTGAGTGGTTAAAATTTTATTACCACGTAAATCATAAATTACAATATCGGTTTTATTGATATCACCGATGCGAAGAAAACCATCTTCTAAAATCTCGTGAATATTATCTTTGGTTGCAATTCCAGGATAATTATCCATTTCATAATCTATCGCAGACTCTACCGCTCTAACTTTTCGTTTGAGAATATCTTCGTGATATTGTTTAGTTTGTTCATTGAAATGATTGGCAGTAATCAGCAAGATAGCACCTGCTGTAAATAACAAAATCGTTACCATATAAATGATAATACGAACGGGTAGCGATAGGTTATTTTTTTTTCTAATCATTTTTATTGTTGGAATAATCTTTTGACGTATTTTCCTAAGATATCAAATTCTAAATTCATTGTATCGCCCACTTTCACTTGATTAAGGTTTGTAAACTCCCAAGTGTAGGGAATAATTGCAACCGAAAACTGTCCAACTTTACTGTCTACAACTGTTAAACTAATTCCGTTAAGACAAATCGAACCTTTTTCTACTGTAACATTTCCAGACGATACTTCATCATATTCTACAGTAACAAAAAAGCTACCATTTTGGTTTTCTATCGAAACAACTTTTCCGGTTTGATCTACATGTCCTTGCACAATGTGACCATCGATACGCCCATTGTATTGCAAACATCGTTCTAAATTAATTAAATCTCCGTTTTTTAATGTGTTAAAATTTGTTTTTCGCAAAGTTTCCTCTATAGCAGTAACTTTATAAAGCCCATCTTTGAAATCAACAACCGTTAAACAAACTCCATTATGTGCAACACTTTGATCAATTTTTAATTCATCACAAAAATCAGCCTCAATCCATAAATGTAAATTAGATTGATCTTTTTCCGCTTTAATAAGCTTTCCTACTCCCTCTACTATTCCTGTAAACATGATGTTATTTTTTGTGAAATTAATAATTAAATTAAACTTATAAAATGAAAAAGGGATGATTTTAAAACATCATCCCTTAATTATATAAACGCTGTAATAATTTTTTACTCTACAGTAACAGATTTTGCCAAATTACGAGGCTGATCTACATTCTTACCTAATTTAACGGCAATCCAGTACGATAATAATTGTAATGGAATAGCTGTTAGGATTGGAGAGAATTCTTCTGCTGTTTCTGGAATTACTACGTAATCATCTGCCATAGCAGTTACTTGCTCATCACCATCATTCACAATTGCAATTACTTTAGCACTACGTGATTTAATTTCTTGAATATTAGAAACTACTTTTTCGTAATAACCTTTTTTCGTTGCAATAACAATAACTGGCATATTTTCGTCCAATAAGGCAATTGGTCCGTGCTTCATTTCTGCTGCTGGATAACCTTCTGCATGGATATATGAAATTTCTTTCAATTTTAATGCTCCTTCTAAAGCCGATGGATAGTTGTATCCACGTCCTAAATAAATTGCATTTCTGTTGTCTTTGTATTTTTCTGCGATTTGATCAACAACACCTTCACAGTTGTCTAAAATTTGTTGAACTAAATCTGGAATACGCTCTAATTCACGTGTTAACAATGTAAATTTCTCTGTTGATAATTCACCGTTTTGTTTTCCTAATTTTAAGGCAATCAATGCTAAAATTGTTAACTGAGCCGTAAATGCTTTTGTTGATGCAACACCAATTTCTGGTCCTGCATGCGTATAAGCACCAGCATCTGTAATACGAGCAATAGAAGAACCCACAACATTGTTGATTCCAAAAATGAATGCTCCTTTTTCTTTTGCTAATTTAAGCGCCGCCAATGTATCAGCCGTTTCTCCTGATTGAGAAATTGCAATAACCACATCGTGTTTATTGATGATTGGATTACGGTAACGGAATTCTGATGCATATTCAACTTCTACAGGAATACGAGCGAAATCTTCAATCATGTATTCTGCAACCAAACCTGCGTGATAAGAAGTTCCACAAGCAACAATGATGATACGTTTTGCATTCAAGAATTTTTCTTGATAATCCCAAATACCAGCCATTTTAATAACACCTTCGTCTACTAATAAACGTCCACGCATTGTATCACGAATAGAACGTGGTTGTTCGTTGATTTCTTTTAACATGAAATGCTCGTAACCACCTTTTTCAATCGCTTCAATATTTAATTGTAACTCTTGAACATCTAAAGAAACTGCTTCATTGTTATGGATTGTACGTACATCAACTTCTTTATCTAAAGTAATTGTGGCCATGTCACCATCTTCCAAATAAACCGCATCTTTTGTAAACTCGATAAACGGAGAAGCATCAGAAGCAACGAAAAATTCGTTATCTCCAATACCAATTGCTAATGGAGAACCTAAACGACCTACAACAATTGTATTTGCTTCTTCTTTGTCTAAAACTGCAATCGCATATGCTCCAATCACTTCATTCAAAGCTAAACGAACTGCGTCAGTTAAGTTTAAATTTTGTTCTTCTTGAAATAATTGAATAAAGTTTACTAAAACTTCTGTATCTGTATCACTATGAAAAACGTACCCTTTGTCTTTTAATAATTGTTTGATTGATTCATAATTTTCAATAATTCCGTTATGAACCAATACCAAACGTCCATTATTAGACATATGAGGATGAGAGTTTACATCATTTGGAACACCATGTGTTGCCCAACGTGTATGCCCAATTCCTAAATGAGGTGTTTTATCTAAATTTGCTGATTTATCTTCTAAATCTGAAACTTTTCCTTTTGTTTTTACCAATTCAAAATCGGTACCAGTAGAAAGAACTAAACCTGCACTATCATATCCACGATATTCTAGTCTTTTTAGTCCATTAATAATAATTGGGTACGCTTCGCGATGTCCAATATATCCTACAATTCCACACATAATATTTTATAGTATTTTAGTTAAATTCGTTAAATATAATACGCCCTATTTTTGAGAGTAATATACCAATAATTTCAATTTTTTATCCGCTACTTCCGAATTATTTCCATGTAAAACAATTCTGTATGGATTATAAGCTCTATTATTTTGATAAGGATTTGTACTATTAATCGTAGTTGCATCGCTAACAGATGTTATAAAATTACCTATTGTAATAAACATCGTTTGATCTTTAAACTCATTTCCTTTCTCTAACATGCTTTTTAGATGTTTCGTGATATCAATTGTATAATAATCCGTATCTCCTTTTACAATAGGATTAAAGTGAACTGATGTAGGGTAAGAATTATAGAATTCTAAAACGTCTGCATACAATTCATTTATAACTTTATCATCTTTTTTGTAGTTATTCCAAGCTACTAAATAAGGCGGTTTTGGAAAACTAGTTGAACCATCAATATAGAATTTTAATTTTGCTCCAAGAATCACAATATTACTTTTTGTCATCTCAGATTTTAATTCATCTAATTGCGTTTGTTTGAATTTTAATTTTGCATAATTTCCACTCATTCCGCTTAAATACAATCTTGCATCACCATTCACTTCATCAGGTTTGATTGTAGAATAAGTTGAACCTACTGCATTGTTCACAATTTGAGAAGCAATAATATTGGCATTATTTGCAGTACCAGAATTCCACTGATTTGTCATATCAAAAGCATAAGTAGCACTCAAACGTTCTTTATAATTTGTGTCTGAACTTGTTTTTGCTGTCGGATTTTTGTATGAATAATACATATTCAAGTCAATTTTATTTGGATTAAAATTGACAATAAATCCATTCGATTCTTCAACAGAAAACTCTAAACCTTTGATATTTTCACGAATAAATGTTGCGTAATCAGAAAGCAATCCTGTTTTTGCATTTTTAATAATTTTTTCGTCAAAATAATCTGGATCTAAAGAAACTTTGTAACCAGGAACAACCTCAGAAATATTAGAAGTTCCAGTTTTTAGTTTAACAACTTTTCCTGTTACTGTTTTTCCGATAGTAGCTTTTCCGATTTCTCTTGAATTAACAGAAATTGGAGATTCAAGGCCACTTAATGTTGAAAAATATTTCGTGTCTTTATATAAAACTGTATGAATGTCTTTAATTTTCAACGTCATTGTTAAATCCTTATTCCCATACAAAGAGTCAACTGCATACTTTGTTGTAATTTGGATTGTATCTGTATCTTTTGGTTTCTCTCCTGGTTTAGAAAGATTGATTGTATCTTTAGAAATTGGATCTTTAGTCGTGCTGTAATAAACTGGAATTACCAAATTCACAGAATCTACTTTAGGTTCAGTTCCAAAATCTTGATCTCCAATAGACGAAGGTCTAATTTGTGTATAAAACTTAGAAGATGTAGAACCAAAAATTGGCTCATTGTACACACCAAAAGCTCCATTTTGAAGTACAAACTTATCTGTACGAAGCGTGTCAAAATTGGCATTAAAAGCAATAACATCCAAGGATTTTACATTTCCTTCTGCCTCACCTCCAATCACGTTGTTATCTAATCCTAATGTTTCATTCTCACACGAAACAATTGCTCCCATTCCAATCATCATTGCAACAGACACAGAAAGGACATTCAAAAATTTTTTCATTAATCTAAATAGATTTTAATTAGAGTTCATTACTTCCTCAAGATAGAAGTTGTTGTAAACTTCTTTAGCTTGCTCTTTAGAACAATAGTCTAATAGAGGAATATTTTGTTGGTTGATATAGTTTTTCACATCTTCTGGAATCAAATCTTCCCCTTTCGCAACTGCATCAGCATATTCTAAAGAAGCTTGAATCATCCCTAAATGTGTAGGTTTTTCTAAATATGTTTGTACATCAGCTTCTACTTTATCAAAAGCTAATTTTTTAACTAATTCGTTATCTAATTCTCCTTCAAATCCGTTGTCAAATAAAGAAACAACAACTTTCGCATCTTGAAAGAAAGGATCGTCAGAATAATATTTTTTTAGATACAATGGTACTAAACTAGACATCCAACCCATTACGTGAACAACATCTGGTTTCCAATTTAATTTTTTTACTGTTTCTAAAACTCCTTTTGCGAAGAAAATAGAACGCTCGTCGTTATCAGAAAATAATCCATTATCTTCTCCATAAACTTCTTTACGTTTGAAATATTCTTCGTTATCGATAAAATACACTTGTAGTCTTTCTCCTGGAACAGAAGCGACTTTAATGATTAATGGTTGATCCAAATCATTAATAATCATGTTCATACCTGAAAGTCGTATTACTTCGTGTAATTGGTGTCTTCTTTCGTTAATTGCTCCAAATCTTGGCATAAAGATTCTTACATCTGCGCCACTACTTTGCATGATTTTTGGCAAATCTAATGCTTGTGAAGACATCGGATTTTCAGGAAAGTAAGGTACCATTTCTGTTGTTACATACAATATGCGCTTTCCTTCCATAATTTCTACTCTCTTTTCCTAATGAATAATAAGGCACAAATTTACAAAAAAATGTTGATATATTATTTGCTTATAGTAGCTTTGCAAGATATTAGTTTTTTTTTAACAAATCAGTGTTATGGTTATATTTAACGAAAAGGAAAAATTAACTCCCGCAATCGTCGAGTTAAAAAACCAAAACAAAACCATTGGCTTTATCCCTACAATGGGCGCTTTACACGAAGGTCACATGTCTTTGGTCAAAGCTTCTAAAGCTCAAAACGACTACACAATCGTCAGCATTTTTGTCAATCCAACACAATTTAATAATCCAGAAGATTTAGCAAAATATCCTCGAACTGAGGAAAATGATAAAGAATTGTTAATGAAAAACGGATGTGATTTTGTCTATATGCCTACTGTTGAGGATTTATATGAAACAAATGAAGGTGCAAAACATTACGATTTTGGCACAATAGACCAAGTGATGGAAGGCGCTTCTCGTCCTGGACATTTTGATGGAGTAGCTACAATTGTTTGCAAATTATTCAAAGCAGTTCAACCAACAAGAGCATATTTTGGAGAAAAAGATTTTCAGCAAATTCGTATCATTCAAGAAATGGTAAAACAAGAAAATTTAGATATCGAAATTGTTCCAATGCCAATTCACAGAGCAGATTCTGGTTTAGCATTTAGTTCAAGAAATGCACGTTTATCAACGCAACAAACTTCGGATGCACCACAAATTTATTCAATTTTATCACAAGCTGTAACGCTTAAAAAAGAAGGAAAAGATGTTCCTGAAGTAAAAGCTTTCGTCGAAAATGAATTCAAAAATTCACCTTTCGAATTAGAATATTTTGAAATCACAGATGAAGAAACCTTGTTGTCTATAGAACATTTTTCTGATGCCCAGCATATTCGTGGATTTGTCGTTGCTTATGCAGGCGATGTACGTTTAATCGATAATATTCAGTTTTAATAAAATAGATCAAATCCTTCACTCCAATCGAAAAATATTGGAACGGGTTTTGAAATTTATAAGTTCAATGTAACTTTGCAAAATTATGATGATAGAAGTATTTCACTCTAAAATACATAGAGTTAAGGTAACAGACGCAAAATTAAACTACATCGGAAGTATTACAATCGATGAAGATTTGATAGATGCTGCAAATATGGTAGTTGGTCAAAAAGTACAAATCGTGGTACAAGAGAATGGCGAACGATTTGAAACTTATATTATAAAAGGTAAACGTGGAAGTGGAGAAATTTGTTTAAATGGACCAGCAGCGCGTAAAGTACAAGTAGGTGATACTGTCATTTTAATTACGTATGCGATGATGGAATTTGAAGAAGCCAAAACCTACGAACCAACAATTGTTTTCCCTAACGAGAACAATCGTTTAGATTAAGAAATTAATTTTCAATAATTTATATGAAGAGTAAGATCAAACAATCGCTCTTCTTAATCATTGCTTCATTGTTAGCCGTTTTTTTTGTCGTGGTAACAGTGAAGCAAATTGATTTCGAACGAGTTGCAAAAGTTTTAAAACAAACCAATTATTTTTGGATTTTTGCATCTATGGCAATCAGTATTCTCACATATTGGATACGCGCCGCTCGTTGGAATCTTCTTCTAAAGCCAATGGGCTACAACACACAAACCTCATCTGGTTTTTGGGCTATTGCATTTGCATATTTTATGAATTTGACCATTCCTCGAAGTGGTGAAGTGGCTCGTGCAACAAGTTTCTATAAAATGGAAAAAGTGCCGTTTGAGAAATCTTTCGGAACAGTAGTTTTAGAGCGTGTAATTGACGTTTTATTTTTGGGATTATTTTTCAGTTTAACACTTATTTTCAATTACGAAACATTCCTCAAATTTGTTGAATTAGGAAACAAAGAAAAAGCACATCAACCAACAGCAGAACCTTCTTTCTTAAAATATTACATCGCAATTGGAGTTCTTGTTTTAGGAATTGGATTAATCGCTATTTTCTGGAAAAAAATTAGTCAATTAAAGTTTTTTGAAAAGATTAAAACGTTTCTATTTGGACTTTGGGAAGGTATAAAATCAATCTCAAAATTAGAAAAAAGAGGTTTATTCATTTTTTATTCTTTCGCACTTTGGATTTGTTATTTTTTAATGACTTTTCTTGTTTTCTTCGCTTTTCCGGACACCAAAAATTTTGGAATACCAGAAGGTTTATTCCTATTGATTGCAGGATCTCTAGGAATGATTTTACCAGTTTCAGGCGGTTTGGCTTATCCGTATATTATGTCGATTGCATTTTCGGCTGTTTATCTTGCGAAAGGTGGAGATCAGCATGAAGGACGAGCAATTGGCGATTATTTTGGATTAATTCTTTATATAGCTCAAGTTATATCGATGATTAGTTTTGGATTGATTGCTATTTATAAAATCGCACGAATTCGTCGAGATTCTACACCATAATTTCGCATATAAAAAAGTTTTATTTCTTTATCAATTCCAAATATTTAGGTGCTTGTTCCTCTAAAATTTCTGTGATTTTATCGTATTTATTTTCTTTTACGAGTTTTTCTAATTCAAAATTCGCATAACAATATCGCACATAATCGGTGACTTTATTTTTTGGAATATTCAATGTTTCGATGAAATAATTTGAGGTAAAATAATTCTCTAAATCCTTGATTTTATCTACCTTTTTGAAATATTTATCTACTTTTTTAGCTTCTTTCTTTTGTCCTGAAATCATAGCTATCCAATTAGAAGGATCCAATAATCCATTATTATTCAACATCGAAGAAGCATAAGGATCAATTTTTCTGAAACGCAAATTAGGATCAAAACCCAAGTTCAAATTATCATATAATTCATCTACTTTTCCGTGTTCTAACTTGATGTTATTCTTAAAATTTCTGTCCAACGTATTAATTCGCGCTTCAGCAAGTTCAATCGTTTCAATATTCAAATGAATCGTCAGCATTCCTTTTGCTAAAATATCCGATGTAATTTTGATTTTTCGTTCGATATAAAAATCATGTGTAATCCCCAATTCATCTCCCACAGAAGCTTTAATTGAAAACATTCCGCTCGCATTTGTAAACGTTTTCGCATTCGTCGATTCGTTTGTCACCAAAATATTGTCTACCGCATCTTGCCCAGCAACACCATCATCAATTACCACTTTTCCAGTAATCAAGGTTGTTTGCGCAAAAGAAAATGTGCTTATCAAAACAAAAAATATAACGTATAAAATTTTATTCATTCTTTTGGATTTTTGACAAATAAATAGGTGCTTGTTCTTGTAAAATCTGAGTTATTTTATCGTAATTATTTGCTTTGACCAATTTATCTAATTCAAAATTAATATAACAATACTTTACATATTCACTGACTTTATATTCTGGAATATTCAATGTTTCAATGAAATAATTTGGGGTAAAATAATTCTCCAAATCTTTTATTCTATCTTCTTTTTTGAAATATTCGTACTGATTTTTTTCTCGCTTCCGTTGACCTGAAATCGCAGTAATCCATGCCGCAGGATTCAATAATCCAAAACTTCCAATATTTGAAGTAGCATTAGGATCAATTTTTCTGAAACGCAAATTAGGATCAATTCCTAAATTCAACTGTTTGTACATTTCATCAACTTGGTCATATTTGAGCTTGATATTGTTCTTAAAATTTTTGTCTAACGTATTAATTCTCGCTTCAGCAAGTTCAATCGTTTCAATATTCAAGTGAATTGTCAGCATTCCTTTTGCTAAAATATCCGATGTAATTTTGATTTTTCGTTCAATATAAAAATCATGTGTAATCACCAATTCATCTCCCACAGATGCTTTGATCGAAAACATTCCATTTACATTTGTAAACGTTTTCGCATTCGTCGATTCGTTTGTCACCAAAATATTATCCACCGCATCTTGCCCAGCAACTCCATCATCAATCACCACTTTTCCTGTAAGCAAAGTCGTCTGTGCAAATGTGAAAACGCTCAACAAATTCAATAATAAAATGTATTTTATTCTACTCATTTTTCTTCATTTTTGCTAAATAAATAGGCGCTTGTTCCTCAATTATAAATAAAATTTCATCAAAATTATTATCTCGCAATAATTTCGGAAAATCAAAATTTGAGTAACAATAATCCAAAAACTCGTTTATTTTTCCTTCTGGTATTTTCAAATCATTCACAAAATAATACGTCGTAAAAAATTTATGCAACGCCAATAATTGATCTTCTTTCACAACTTTTATCGGAACTGGATTTTTCATTCGTTTTTTTGGACTTTTAAACACATTTAACAACCCAAGTAAATTAACTCCACCAACTTGTTTAATCGTTCTATTCACTCTTTCCTCATCATATTTAAGATTCAGTTCCGCTTTAAATTCTAGAGAAGTAAAACCCGCTTCATCATTCAGTTTTTCTTGAAATGATTTTTCTTTTCCCAAATTTTTTAGCGAATTTTTATCCAATTTCGAGATATTTGCTTCTTTCAATTCAATCACTTCAATATTTACATGAATCGTCACAAAACCTTTCGCAATCATGCTTTCCGAAACTTTCAATCTTCTTTCTTCGATTCCCGTATGCTTGATTAACAATTCATCATTCAAATTCACATTTATCGAAAATAAGCCAACATTATTCGCTTTTGTTTTGGCTTTTGTCGTTAAGTTTTCAATCAAAGTTCCTTCCAAATCAATAACTTCATCTGCATCATCCACAATAATTTTTCCTGTAATTAAAGTGCTTTGTGCTTGAAGATAACTTGATGAGATGATGAATAAAAAGAATAAAATTTTACTCATGTTCGAGTGATTTTTGATTGATAATTGAAAGATAATTTGGTGCTTGTTCTTCGAAAATTAAAGTGATTTTATCATAATTATTTGCTTTTAAAAGTGGTTCTAACTTAAATTCAACAAAGCAATAATGAATAAAATCAAGAATATTTCCTTTTGGAATTTTCAAATCATGTGCAAAATAATATTCGGTGAAATAATCTTTGAGCTGAATGATTTTATCATATTTATCAAGGTTTTTCTTTTTCAGAAAATGTTTATACGTCTGCACTTCTTTGTCCGAATATTGCTCTATCAAACCCATCACATTTTCATAACGAATGGGAACTCTTAATTTTCGAAGATATTCCGAAGCAAAATAGGCTTTCACCATATCATTTTTAAACTCTTCATTAATACCTAAACTTTTATTGATTTTTTCGCTTTGCGTTTCTTCTTTGCTAATATTTTCTTTCCAATTCTTTTTAAGCGGTTTTATTTTCGTTTCGGATAATTCTATCACTTCAACATTTAGATGAACGTCTATAAAACCCTTTCTAATCATTGATTCAGAAATCTTAAGCTGACGTTCTTCAATTCCAATTTGTTTGAAAAGTAAAACATCGTTTGGCTGAACTCGAATCGAAAAAAAACCTTTTTCATTTGATTTTGTTCGTGCATTTGACGTTAAATTTTCGATTACAAAATCATCAAGATTAACGATTTCATCCGCATTATCTACCATAATTTTCCCCGAAATTAAAGTCGATTGTGCATTGGCAGAAATACAAAAAATATAAAAAAAGCTAAGAAGTAAAGTTCTTTTCATTGGCATTTTAAAATGTGATTAAAAATAATCGAGAAAATAATTGAAAATCAATATTTAACTCAACTTTATCTAAAGTTGATAATTTGTTAAAAAAGTAAATTATTGTTAACGTTTTTGATTATTGTATTAAAATTTTTCACACTTATAACTCCATATCTTGTCGCGATAAAACATTATTTTTGTCTAAATTTGAAGCTATGGCTAAAACAAAAACTACATATTTCTGCCAAAACTGTGGCACGCAAACCGCGCAATGGATGGGACAATGCAAAAGTTGTGGCGAATGGAATACCATTGTTGAAGAAATTGTAGACAAAGGCGACGAAAAAAAATCGTGGAAAGATAAATCGGACAAAAAAGAGAAAACGTTTGCCCTGAATATTCGCGAAATAAATCCATTAGGAGAAATAAGAATTTCAACGAAAAACCAAGAATTAGACCGAGTTTTAGGAGGCGGAATTGTTCCTGGATCAGTGATTTTAGTTGGTGGAGAACCTGGTGTTGGAAAATCGACATTGATGTTGCAAGTTGCCTTAAAGTTAGATACGATTAAAATCTTGTATGTATCTGGAGAAGAATCTGTTTCGCAAGTAAAACTTCGTGCTGAACGAATCGGAATTGAATCGGATCAATGTTTTATTTTACCCGAAACCAATACGCAAAAAATATTTGCTCACGCCAAAGAAATTCAACCTCAACTGATTGTTGTCGATTCTGTACAAACGCTTCAAACCACTTATGTAGAGTCTTCTCCAGGAAGTATTTCGCAAATTCGAGAAACAACTTTTGAGCTAATTCAGTACGCAAAAGAAACCAACACACCGATTATTTTAATTGGTCATATTACGAAAGAAGGTGTGATTGCTGGACCAAAAATCTTAGAACACATGGTAGATGTTGTGTTGCAATTTGAAGGCGATCGCAACCATATTTATCGAATTTTACGTGCAAATAAAAACCGTTTTGGCTCAACTGCCGAAATTGGAATTTATGAAATGCAAGGAGCGGGTTTGCGCGAAGTCACAAATCCGTCAGAAGTATTAATTACCAAAAAAGATGAATTACTAAGCGGAAATGCAATTGCAGCAACTTTAGAAGGTGTTCGCCCGATGTTGATTGAAATTCAAGCTTTGGTTTCTACGGCAGTTTATGGAACTCCACAACGTACTGCTACTGGTTTTGATGCCAAACGATTGAATATGTTGTTGGCAGTTTTAGAAAAACGTGCTGGGTTCAGACTGAATATGAAAGATGTTTTCTTGAATATTACAGGCGGAATTCGAGTGGATGATCCTGCAATTGATTTAGCTGTTATTGCGGCAATTCTTTCGTCAAGCGAAGATTCTGCTGTTCCTGATAATTGTTGTTTTGCGGGAGAGGTTGGGTTGAGTGGAGAAATAAGAGCTGTAAATCGTGTTGAACAACGCATTACCGAAGCTGAAAAATTAGGTTTTGATGCAATTTTTGTCTCAAAATACAATAAAATAAAAGATACAGATTTTGGAATTCGAATCGTTAGAATATCTAAAGTTGAAGATTTATATCGAATGTTATTTCAATAATTTTTATGAAGAATATTTTTAAAATTAGTTTTATCAAAACTATTATTTTCAATTTTGTCTATTTTAAATTTAGTCAAGCAATTAAATTCCCTGTAATAATTAGCTCTAATTTTCGTTTAAAATCTCTCTCTGGTAAGGTTAATATTCCTGAAAATTCTTCTTTTGGGTTGATTAAACTTGGTTTTGGTGATATTTCTATTTTTGACAGAAAATTATCAAAAGGAATTTGGGAAAATAATGGAATAATAAATTTTAAAGGTCGTACAAATATTGGTCATGGTTCAAAAATTTCTGTAGGAATAGAAGGTAAATTAACTTTTGGAGAAAATTTTAATATTACTGCTGAATCATCTATTGTTTGTTATAATGAGGTCTCTTTTGGTCATAATTGTTTGTTATCATGGGACATACTTATTATGGATACTGATTTTCATAAAATTTACAACCAAAATAATGAAATGATTAATCCTGACAAATCTGTAAAAATTGGTCATGATGTTTGGGTTTGTAACAAAGTTCAAATTCTGAAAGGTGTATTAATTGCTGATGGATGTATTGTTGGAAGTAATACTGTTGTAAGTAAGTCTTTACCAATAAAAAATGCCATATACAGTGGGAATATAAATTCTCCTATTAAAGAAAATATTTCTTGGAAAATTTAACACATTGATTAATCATAATTTTCATATTTTTAGACAAATAAAAACACTCTAATTATGGATTATTCATATCAATCTAATCAAGATTTTAATCAACCACAACAATCTTCTTTTGAAGAAATTAAACCGAAACCAGAAAATAACCTTGTCTTGGCCATCATCGGAACTATTTTAGGGCTTTGTTCTCCTTGTTGCATCGGTACTATTGTAGGTATTATTGCAATTGTTTTTGCAAATCAAGTGAATACAAAACACAATATTGGCGATTATACAGGTGCTGAACAAGCAGCTAAGAATTCTAAATTATTAGCTTATGTTGCAATTGGTTTAGGCGTAATTGGTGTTATTATCAATGTTGTGATGTTAATTACAGGAGGTATGGATGCTTATATGGAGCAATATAAAAGTATTTTAGAAAGCTCTAACGGAAATTAATCATATGATAAAACGGATTTTGGTTTATGGATTAGCTACGCTTTTGCCAATTTTGGTAATCGTCTATTTTTATAGTTATTACAGCAACCAAAGTCCGTTTTCTATCAAATGTATGTTTCATGAAATAACAGGTTTATGGTGTCCTGGCTGTGGTGGTCAACGTGCTTTTTCCTTGCTTGTTAACGGGCATTTTTTACAATCGTTACGCTACAATCTTATTTTGCCTTTTGCACTTTACATTTGTGTACAATTGTATTATGCGATTGTTGAAAATATTTTTTTAGGAAAACCAATGTCAGGCAAATTACATCTTCCCGAAAGTTTTGCTAGAAATTTCTTAATCTTCCTTTTGGTTTATTCTATTTTGAGAAACATTCCTCTTTCACCTTTTATATATTTGGCACCAGAAAGTTAGAAAATATGGGATTAGATACAGTTGAATTAATCATGGAATTTGAAAATCATTTCAATATTCGTTTTAAAGATGAAGATATTCAGCAAATAAGTCGAGTTGGGGAAATTTCAAACCTAATTTGTCAAATGATTGATATTACTTCCGAAAACAAAGAAGAATTTAATTCACTTTATACTTTATTTCAGGATTATTTTGGAAATCATATTCAACTAGCAGATAAAATATCAAATTACTTACAAATAAATAACTTTCAAGATTTAAGCAATTTTTTAAATCTAAAAATTAAAAATTATTCTAATATTTTAAAATATATTTTCTTAGATTATCATTTTATTAAATGGGAAGAACTTACTGTTGAAGAGTTTATCAATGCAATTTTAATTACAAATTGTAAACATCTTTTTGATAACAATTCACCTAAAACTCAATATCAAGTTTATTTAATTGTAGGAAGTATTATTTTGGACAGAATAGGTTGTCCAGTTTATGACATACAACCATACGCAAGTATTACGAGAAATTTGCGAATTGACTAAATAAAAAAAATCAGAGAACTATTCCTCTGATTTCTTATTTACTGTTCGTGGATTTTGACGCTCCTCGCCTTCTTTCAATTCTCCTCGACGTATTCTATTTTTGTCCGAATCTTTATCATCATTTGGTAAAGAAACGGGTTGATTTGCCTCTCCTAAAACCCATGTTTCGGTCGCATCCCACATCGCTCTAATTTTGATTGGCTCTGGATACAAATAAATTGGTTCGGGTTGTTTACCTGATAAATAATCGCCTGTATCCCATTTTCCATTTTCGTTTTCATCAACCAATAAGCGGAACAAATATTCTCCTGGCTCAATAAAATTGAACTCAAAATAGTTTTTATTTGCTGGATTATAGATTTCTTCAATCACTGTAAAATCTTTATCAGTCTTTAAAAACTGTAAAATAAATGGTTTGGATGGTGTATTTTGAAGCGTTAATTTCAAATGTCCGAAATCGCCTCGTGTTCCCATTTTTATAGGATATGCAAGTGTATCATTCTTCTCTCCCAACACATCTGTCAATGCATTTGGATAGAGATTTACTTCAAATTTTTCGTCTAAATTTTTCTCAAAAGCAAAATTCAAGTTCTGTGCATTCACTGTATCAATCGAAACTTTGAATGGAATTGAAACCGTATCCTTAAATACATAAATTTTAGATAAATCTAATGATTTTATTGGTGCATTTGCCTGAATTTTAAATGGTTTATTTGGTGCTAATTTTTGATCATTTAATGCTTTAAATTCTAATTTTCGTTCTGTATTCGATTTTGAATATAATGCACTTACTTCATCTATTTGATCTTTATGTTGAACCTTGAAATTCAATTTTGCGCTTCTTCCTGTAATGGTATCAACCTTTGGATTGAACCAAAAATTAATCGAATCTTGTTTTGGAAACTTCTGAATATAAGCCGTTTTAAATTCTTTCCCAACCGGCGTTATCGTAACATCATCCGTTGCACCTGTCGTTTTAAAAACAATTAAACCTTCTTGTTTAAAACTCGCTTCAGGTTTACGATAAGCTGGTTTTTGATTGAATAAATTCAAGTTGATTTGTTGATTCGAATTCAGCTCAATTGGTTCGTTATGAAAAGCCAAACGCTCTTTCCCATAATCGTACATCACATTTTCTACCATATCCTCAAAAGCAATTAATTTATATTTGCCCGAAGCCAAATAATTTAATTGATATTCTCCTTTATCATTGGCTCTCGCAATGTAATATGGTTTCTTTTGCAGAATGATACTGTCTTTGTATGCACTATCAACTTTATATAGCCCGACCAATATCTTTTCTGGCCCTTTGAAATCATAAGACGAATTTACACGACCTGTTACCTTCAACGAATCAATAAAACTACCTGTCGAAAAAACATATTGAAAGTTTGACAACTTATTATTTTCATTAAAATCTTGAATCGCATCTCCAAAATTGAAACTATATGTCGTATTTGGCAACAATGGTTCTTGAAATTTAATCGAAATATATTTCTTCGCTAAAGCTTGCGGCGTCACAATTGGCGGAATTTGAAACGATGGCGAAACAACCACATTTTTACTGTATTCTTTCAGAAGAATATACTCATCAAAGTTGATTGTAGCCTCTTGCAAATTAAGATCTACATTCGTAGCCAATGTATCTGGATCAGCTTTTAGGAAAACTGGCGGAGTTTCATCTTTAGGTCCTCCCGTTGGTGAACCTTGTCTTGCACAAGAAATAACCGTCAAAATGGTTAACATCAAAAGCGAAAAACGTGTCGTCTTATTCATGGGCGCAAGTTAAGAAAAAGCTTGTTATTAAGCACAAGCAATGGTAATTACACTTATCTTAAAATTTTCTGAAAGATTAAACTTTTTTATTGCCGATGCAATTGTTGCACCAGTTGTTAAGACATCATCAATCAAAATATAATGTCCAGGTTTAAGATTTGGATTGATTTCAAACGCATCTTTCAAGTTATCCAATCGGTGTTTTTTGTCTTCATTTACTTGAGATGAATTGTATTTAGTTCGGATTAATCCATCCGAAAAATAATTTATCTGGTTGATTTCTGCCAACGTTCGTGCAAAATTTTCTACTTGATTGTAGCCTCTTGTTTTCAATCGTTTTGAATGCAATGGAATCGGAATAATTCCGTCATAATCACTCAAATCAAACTTAATCATCTGCGCTAAATCAATTCCAATTTCTGGGCGATTTCTATATTTCATTTCATGTAAAATAGCTTGCGTGGTGTTATGATGTTTAAATTCTAACAAAGAAAAAGCGTTTTCAACTTCGCAAAAATTTCTCAATTTATCATAAGCTCGATTATTTTGATCGAAATTAAAATGTGTGAAAACGAGTTTTGTTGAACACGAAACACACAGAAATTGCGAAGCTTGAATGACGTCTTGGCAATCCAAACAACGCATCGGAAAAAATAAATCAACCAAAGAATTTACGATTGTTTTGATTTCCATTACCTTTGCAAATTAAAGTTTAGTACTAAATTTAATGAAAATCATTCGACTTACAAAAGCTTTTACGTTCGAAACTGCACATGCATTGCATGGTTATGACGGAAAGTGTAAAAATATACATGGGCATTCGTACAAATTATTTGTAACTGTGAAAGGAACACCTTCTGAAGACACAACCGATGTGAAACTTGGAATGGTGATGGATTTTGGGGATTTGAAAAAAATTGTGAACAAAGAAATTGTTGATCTTTTTGATCACGCTATTTTATTGAACGAAAATTCACCTCACAAAATATTAGGTGAAAAATTATTAGCAGAAGGACACAATGTTGTTTTTACAGATTATCAACCGTCTGCTGAAAACATGATTTTGTGGATTGTGGATAAAATCAAACCTCTTTTACCAGCGAATATCGATTTGGTTGCTTTGAAATTACACGAAACTGAAAATTCTTATGCAGAATGGTTAGCGGAGGACAACCAATAAACATTCAGTTAGAACCTGGTAAAAAAGCCTATTTTTCTTCGGATCATCATTTTGGTGCTCCGAATGAAAAAGATAGTTTGGTGCGCGAAAAATTGTTTGTAAAATGGCTTGACGAAATAAAAGACGATTGTGGTGTTTTGTTTTTGATTGGCGATTTATTCGATTTTTGGTTCGAATATAAACATGTTGTTCCAAAAGGATTTGTGCGTGTTTTAGGAAAATTAGCCGAAATTTCTGATCGCGGAATTCCAATTTATTTCTTTGTTGGAAACCATGATTTATGGATGAAAGATTATTTGGAAGAACAAATAAACGCAATTGTTTTTCGAGATAAGCAGGATTTTATCATCAATGGAAAAGAATTTTTTATTGTACATGGAGATGGAAAAGGACCTGGTGATAAAGGCTACAAACGCATGAAAAAGGTTTTTACAAACAAAGTTTGTCAATTCCTTTTTTATCTACTTCATCCCGATTTGGCAATGTGGTTGGGAATTACAGCTTCGCGAAAAAATAAAATGATTTCAGGAGACGAAGATGTTAATTTCTTAGGCGTTGACAACGAATGGTTAATCATGTATAGCCGCAAGCAATTGCATCGAAAATACTACGATTATCTAGTTTACGGACATCGACATTTACCAATGGAAATTGCTATAGGCAAAGCACGTCACATCAATCTTGGCGATTGGATTAACTACTTTACTTATGGTGTTTTTGATGGAAAAGAATTCGAATTAAAAACTTACCTCCGTAATCAAGGAGAAGAATCTCGGGATTCTATCATAAAAATTATAAATTAGCAAGCAAATCATAAAAACCCAAAGAAATGCCTCTTTTAGCCATTCTATTTTGGGTTTGCTTTCGCTAAAGTATCTTGTCAACATCAACATAATGCTAAAACCTAAAAAAGCAAGATAAGCATCGTTATTTCCTCCGTAAAGAATATACGTAATCAGCATTGTTCCAAACATAAAATGCATCAACAAAAAGATACGTTTCTTTTGTGCTGTCAATTTATTCACATTCTTGAAATGATTGATAATTGAATAAATTAGAATAATTGCAATTGGAACTAAAAACAATTGTTTCCATTCGAAATGCACCATTGTAAACATTAATTGTTCTTTATAAAAATCGAACATAAAGTAATAATCGAGCAGAAAACTAACTTGAGCAACGATTAATATTGGAAGAATAAATCCTAGAAAACCAAGAATAGGAATTTTTGGTTCTACAACTCTTAAAGTCAAGAAATAAGTAAAAACTACAATTCCTAAGAAAATAAGTGGTGGACTTAATAAAATTGCAAAACTCATAAAAACGCCAATATCAAAAGCATTATATGTATCATTTTTTTCTGACTCAAAATAGAGTAATTGCACTGTTACATAAGTCACAAGCAACAAACTTCCAGCAATTCGATAATCTGATAAACCTGCAATAAAAGGCATTATCCACAAAATATAAGTAAACGTTGGATAGGAAGAAGTCGAAATTAAATCATTTGTATTGTCGATATACCCTACAAAAGCAATCGTCAAAATTGTCAGGACTACGCCTAATTTTTCTAAATTACTCAGATCAATACTGTTAAAATTAGTAACTCCAAGTAACGTAAACAGCACAATGATAAAAATCTGTATAAAAAAATTCCTTTTGTCAAGTAGATTAACCAACATTTTATTAACTTTGATGCAAATTAAGCAATAAACTAGAATATGGGAGTTATAACTGATTTATTTTTTGCGATTGGTGATATTTTCAAATGGACTTTTGAAAACTTATTATCTCCAATTGGTGTTATCTTTGGATGGTTATTTACATTCATCGGATGCGCATTACTGGGATGGTGGTTATATAAAATCGCTAGCTTTGGAACCGAAAATGAAAAAAGATACGAAAGATAATTTATCTTATATTGTATAAAATATATTTTCGAATTAATTCGAAAAACCTCTTATAAAATTTATAAGAGGTTTTTTTATAGGACTACAATAATATATTAAAAATATCGTTTTAAATACTCACGTAAAATAATATTATAGAATGTCAAATACTAATTTTGATAAAGAACTAGATTTAAATAATATAATCACTTCATTTAGAAAAAATATTCAATCTTGCATATATAATTTTATAAATATTATATTCACTAATATATTAAAAGTATTAATCTTAATTATTTTAGGTATTGGTATAGGGGTTTTTCTTAATCATTACTTTACTAAACGAGTTTCAAAACTTATTGTTTTATCAAACAATAATAGTGTTGAGTACTTATATTCAAAAATTCAAAATTTACAATCTAATCTTAGCGATCCAAAAGCCAAGAAGTTTGTTATGAACATTAATCATGTTGAGATTACACCAATTGTAGATGTATATAAATTTACTGGAGCGAGGGAAAGTAATCTAGAAACCTTAAAAATGTATGCTGAGGATGGAGATATCATGAAAATGACAGAGGATAAGAATTTCATTAAAAATTATGACTCACATATTATTTCAATCAGTAATGGAAAAAATTTAGTTAGTGAAAAAACGATTAATGAGATCATTCATTATTTAAATAATGACCTTTTTTACAAAGAGTTATTAAAAATTTCTAAAGAAAATTATTTAAATAAAATTAAGCAAAATGAATTGTTAATTCAACAAATAGACATATTAATTGCTAAGTATAATACACAAGACAATAAAGGAGGACAACTTCTATATAATAATGAAAATTTACAATTAAATGATTTACTAAAAACAAAGGTTGATTTATTTAATGAAAATAATAATATTAAAATAAAATTAGTCGAAACAAAAAATACGATTAATTTATTGTCTTATGATTTGAATACCATCGTAAAACCAAAAGTAAATTTTATTTTATTCCTACCTATTTTATTACTATTTTTTTACTTTACGTTTATTTACATTTCGTTATTTTATAAAAACTTTAAAGAAACAACAGTCGCACAAAATTAATATATAATACAATGAATACTAAAAGATTAGTTATACTAGCTTCTTTTTTCTTAGCAACATACTCTTGTAATGATAAGAAAGAAAGATCAAAAGAATCAGATGGTTCAACAGAAGCTGCAGCCATTGTGCCTGGAATAAAAGTAACTGTTAATGCAATTGTTCCTCAATCAGATACGTTACAAATATATTACAGGTTGAATCCTACAGAAGATTATATCTCAAAACAATCTGTTAATGCAATTGTAAATGGAAGTGATTCTGCACAAAATATAATTTTTAACATTCCTGGCAATGATAAAATTACTGATTTTAGATTAGACATTGGAAATAATAAAAATCAGGGAAATATTCAATTCAAAAGTTTCAGAATGGAGTTAAACGGGAAATCATTCGTCACAAATGATACTATGTTTATTCAATACTTCAATCCTAATGATCAAATTGAATACGACAGAAAAACTTCCACAGCTAAAATAGTAAAAGGAAAGTCGGAGACTTACGATCCTCTGTTTATCCCAAGAGCACCCCTTAGTGAAGAAATTAACAAATTGTACAAATAATATTGACCTCCTGATGGAGGTTTTATTTTATGCGAAATAATAATAAAAAATTAGCAAAAAATGCTTCTTACTTAATAATCGTACAGCTTGTAAATCTTGCTTTACCATTTATTTCTTTACCTATAATTTCTCGAATTTTAGGCGTTGAGAATTTTGGTCTAATTAATTATGCAATAGCCTTTGTTAATTATTTTATTTTGTTAATAGATTATAGTTTTAATTTTACTGCAACTAGGCTAGTCATACAAAAATTGGATAAACCAAAAGAAGTTGAGAAGATTTTTAATCAAATACTTTCTACTAAAATTGTTTTATTTTTAATATCAACCTGTTTGTTCCTCATTATTATATACCTCGTTGAGCTTAATCACACTACAAAAATATTAATGAGTATAACATTTTTATATACAATTTCTACTGTTTTGAATAATAACTGGATGTACCAAGCTTTCCAAAATTTAAGTAAAGTAGCAATTTTTAGTCTTATAAATAAATTAACGTTTACAATATTAATATTATATTTCGTTCAGAAAAAAGACGATTTAATTATTTATTCTCTTATTTATAGCCTTACAGCTATTATAACTTCTGCCTTATCGTTTTACTACATTGTCAAAAATTATTCAATAAAATTTTCCTTTGTACGTGTAAAGGAAATATTGAACATTTTACAGAAAGAACATCTCGTTTTTCTTTCTCTCATCGTCATAAGTTGTTATACAACATCTAATATTATCATTTTAGGCATTACATCTTCAGCAACTGAAATAGGCTTATTTAGTTCTTCTGAAAAGATAATTGTCTTAATTACTACTATTCTAAATATTTCCTTTTCCCAAGCATTGTACCCTTATATTACCCAATCTTTTAATACAAGTAAAGAATTAGGAATCAACAAAGTTCAAAAGATTCTTCCCATCACAACCTCAATGGTTGCCATCTGTTGCTGCTTTACATTTATTCTTTCAGATTTTATTGTAAACATCCTGTATGGAACAGAATTTACTTCTGCAATCTTTTTAATTAAAGTCATGATAATAATCCCTATATTTATTAGCTTTAGTAATATGTTTGGTATACAGCTAATGTTAAATTTAAAATTAGATAAACAATTATTAATAATTACTTGTATAGGAGCATTTTTAGGAATTACATCAAACTTTATCTTAAGCAGTAAATTTCATGCGCTAGGAACATGTATTAGTTGGATTATTTCTGAATTCTTTATAACATTATTCATGTATATAATTTTAAGAAAGAATGGTATAAATCCTATTAATCTAAACTACTATCATCCGGCTTTTATCAAAACACAATTTAAAAGTTTATTGATGACTATTGTAAAAAAATGAATTAATATATCATGAAAAAAATTTTAATTGTTGGCGCTGGTTTTTCAGGAGCTGTCGTTGCAGAAAGATTATCACAACAAGCAAATTATAAAATACTGATCTTAGAATCTAGAGATCATATTGGAGGAAATTGTTATACAGAAAGAGATTCTGAAACAAATATTATGGAGCATAAATATGGTCCCCACATTTTTAATACGGATAATAAACATGTCTGGGACTATATTCAAAATTTCTGCAAAATGAAGCCTTTTGTTAATAGAGTAAAGTCTATTTATAATGGTAATGTATATTCATTACCTATTAATTTGCATACTATAAATCAATATTATAACAAAACGTTAAGTCCTGTAGAAGCTAAATTGTTTATTGAAAAAATTGCTGACAGATCAATTGAGAATCCATCAAATTTTGAAGAACAAGCGCTCAAATTTATTGGGAAAGACCTTTATAAAGCCTTTTTTTATGGTTATACAAAGAAACAATGGGGGTGTGAACCAAAGGATTTACCTGCTTCCATCTTAAAAAGATTACCCGTTCGATTTAATTACGATGATAACTACTACACAAATCCATATCAAGGAATTCCAAAAGACGGCTATACATCCATTTTTGAAAAAATGCTTACTCATCCAAGCATAGAAATTAAAACAAATACAAATTTTAATACAACTGATGATTATTCTGATTTCGATACAATCATATACACAGGTCCAATAGATGCATACTTTAATTTCAAACATGGGCGTTTATCATACCGAACTGTAGAATTTGAAAAACATATAACAACAGGAGATTATCAGGGAAATGCTGTCATCAATTATGCTGACCCTGAAGTTCCTTTTACAAGAATACACGAGCATAAACATTTTACTCCATGGGAAAGTCATGAAAAAACCATCTACTTTAAAGAATACAGCAAAGAAACCGGAGTAAACGATATTCCTTATTATCCAAAACGATTGAGTGATGATCTTCAAAAATTAGAATTGTACCAAGCCGAAATTGAAGAATTAAAAAATATCCATTTCATTGGAAGATTAGCTACATATCGTTATATGGATATGCATCAAGTGATTAAAGAAGCGTTGGATTTAAGTGAATTATTAATTAAAAATGGATAAAATAACAATATATACTGTTACACATAAGCAAGCACCTATTGTAGAAAATGATGTGTATAGACCTATACAGGTAGGAAGAAAAATTAATACAACCTTACCAGAATATATTGGAGATGATACTGGCGAAAATATTTCAAGTAAGAACCCTAATTTCTGCGAACTAACAGCTTTCTATTGGATTTGGAAAAATGATAAAGATTCTGATATCATTGGAATATCACATTATCGTCGATATTTTGATTTTAATTCGGCAAAACTTCAAAAACACATTACAGAAATTAGTAAAGACGATTCTAAAAAAGGTTTAAAACATATTTTTGAAGAAGCAAATACTAAGCAGATCATTTTATCCTTATTGCACAAGTATGACATTATTGTACCGCAAAAAAAACTTTGCAAAATAAATAGAATAACTCCAGCGTCCCTTGCTATGGATTACAAATTTACTCATCTTATAGAAGATTATAACATTATGATTGATGTTTTAAATGATCTTTTCGGAAATGATTTTGATTATGATATGTATTTCCGTAGACATTACTTTATCATCCATTACAATATGTTAATTGCAAAAAAGCAAGTTTTTATTGATTATTGTGAATGGTTATTTAAAATAATGGATGAATTAGAAAAAAGAATTCATATCAGCAGCTATACTTATCAAGCAAGAGTTTTTGGGTTTCTTTCTGAACGATTATTTACGCTTTACCTTCATCAAAAAAAATTAAAAACAAAGCACTTACCCATCTTATTTATTAACAATATATAAAATAATTATGTCGATATTATTATCTGTGATAATTGTAAACTATAACGGAAAAGATTATTTGGATAACTGTATACAATCAATTTATAACCAATTTTCTACCAAAAATATTGAAATTATAATTGTTGACAATAATTCTACAGATCAATCCGTTGCATTTATAAAGAATAGGTATAAGGATATTGTTTTAATAGAATCTAAACAAAATTTAGGTTTTGGAAAAGGAAATAATCTAGGTGTCAAAAATGCACAAGGTAAATACATTTTGTTACTGAATAATGACACCATACTTTTAGATAAAATCGATGATTGTATAACATATTTAGAAGATAATCATGACGTTGGTGTAATCGGAATAAATATGCTAAATGCGAAAAAAGAGTATTTACTAGCTGCAGGTAATTTTCCGAACGTTTTGAATTTAATAAGATTTAAAAAGCTTTTTAAATCAACTCCTGAATTTATTTCTGGAAATTTTTCTCAAAAATATTATGATGTCGATTGGTTAACTGGTTCTTTTTTAATGATGAAAAAAAATGTATATCAACAAATTAATGGATTTGATGAAGATTATTTTATGTATGTAGAAGACATTGACATTTGCAAAAAAATAGCTTCCATTAATTTAAAACGAATATTTATTGCGAACAAGAGTTACATCCATTTTGTTGGTTTTAACAGAGAAAAAAATAAATTTATTATAGAGGGGCTTAAGATATACATCAAGAAACATCATAAAAACTTTTTTGAGAATAGAATCCTTTCTTGTGCACTCATTTTGAGTAAAGTAATTAAATTTATTAAAAAGTAACAACAATATGTTTAAAAGGATATATCAAAATTTATTATTAAAATTTGGAAAGAATTATAAGCTAGATCCAAATATACCAGATCAATTAATCATTCAATTTTTACTGAATCGTCTAATCATGATTTTAAGAGGAATGATTATTTTAAGAAAAAAAACTTTTGTAGGTAAAAATTGTGTGTTTTTAAATAAAAAAGGGTTAAAGCTTGGAAAAAATATCACTTTTGAAGATTATGTAAAAATTGATGGATTTGCAAAAGAGAATGTAATTATAGGAAACAACTGTAAAATAGGAAAATTTTCATCAATTAGTTGTACAAGCCACATGTCCAAATATGGAAAAGGAATAATAATAGGAGATAACACATCATGTGGACAATTTTCAGAATTTGGCTCTGCCGGAGGTATTGTTATAGGTAATGATGTTATTATGGGGTCTTATATCAGTTTTCATTCGGAAAATCATAATTTTGACAACTCGAGTCTATTAATTAGAGAACAAGGCGTAACATCTAAAGGAATCGTTTTGGGGAACAATATTTGGGTCGGTGCAAAAGTAACTTTTTTAGACGGTGCAAAAGTAGGGAGTAATTGTGTGATTGCAGCAGGAGCTGTTGTGAACAAAGAATTTCCTGATGATGTTATTATTGGAGGTATTCCTGCAAAAATTATAAAGCAAATCAATTAAAACATGTCTACAATTAGAATCAATAATTTATTCACTCAAATTGCCTTTATTATCTATCTATTTGCAAGTAAGTATTTGTTTCTTGAACTATCTTATTTGATCGGATGTTTTTTTTTAATCATTTCCATATTGATTTATAAAAAAATAAATCAAACTATATTATTTACTGTTCTAGGGCTTATTACTATTGTTTGTATTGGTCTAATTTCTGGACTCCTGAATGATAACATTATACCGACGAAAGCATATTTGAAAGACTTTGTCTATTTTACAAAGCCAATTATTGTTCTAACGACCTCATTTATTTTAATAAAAAATACTTCTGACATTACTTTTTTTTCAAAAGCAATTATCTATTTTGCTATAATCACAGCTATTATTCATTTACTCGGTGTTTTATTTTATATTCCACAAATTGGATTTAGTGTCGCAGGATTAAGAAGTAGATTAGGATTAGGAAATAACATTGAAGTTTTTGCTTTTATTTTACTTTTAATCAATGATAAAAATTCTATTCTTTATGTTAATATTAAGAATAAATTGATCTTAATATTAATTTTATTTTTCTCTATCGCTTTCTATTTTTCACGTACTGATTTTATATTGTTAATCATTTTATGGATTGGCTTAAAAGGATATTATCGCCCTAAACTAAAAACTTTTTCCTTTTTAGCAATTTTCATCATTTTCACCAGTGTATTATTTTATTCATTAAGTTTTGTAAATGTTTCATATAAAAATCAAAATGGTATAAATTCTTTTATCTACAAAATAAAAAATACACCTAATGAAATGTTTCAATCCAAAATTGATAAAAATGATTTACGAGATTTATGGCACAATTGGCGCGCTTATGAGGCAAAAATGGCAATTGATCAGACCAATGGATTTAGAAATCAAATGATTGGTAATGGATTTGGCTCTTTAGTAGATTTAAAAATTGAAGCGGAATTAGGCGAGAGAATTAGGCGAATACCTATTCTTCACAACGGTTATATTTATATCTATTTTAAAACAGGTTATCTAGGCATTATTGCATATATCATGATTTTTATTCACCTGTTTATGATTGGTTTTATAAAAAAAGACAGTGAAAAGGAGCTACACTATTTTATAGCCTCACTAAGTTTATGTATATTTTTCACAACATTTGTAATTACTGGAATATATAATTCTTTTGATTTATTGCTCTTATATCTTGGAGGTATTCTCGCTCTTTACAGTAAAACTAAGTCTCTTGTAAAAGCTTAGAGGGATATCTAATAATGAAATCCTTCCGATATTTACAGATCAATTATTGTCAACTAAAATCACTTAAAAAATCAATAAATCTTGAAAATACTACTCCTATGCAATAGAGAATGTAACTCAACAGCAGATGCTTCCCATGTATATTTTTTAGATATTTCTGATTTTATTGATTTTAAATCAGATTGATTGTTCATAACAAATTCTTCAAAAATAGAAGATAATTTCTCCGTGTTAAAATCAATTAAATATGTTTTAAACATTCCAAAATCACTCAGGGCTGTTGCATTATTACATAATACTGGAATTTCAGCAGCTCCAGCTTCTAAAGGAGGTATACCAAAACCTTCGCATAAAGATGGATAAACAAAAAAGTCCGCCGCTTTATAAATATCAACTAAAAATTCGTTTTCTATTTGTTCAAAGTACTTAATTTTATTTTTTATAGAATGATCTAGAGAATTAAAATAAGTAGAAAACTCATCTGCTTCTAAAGACTTTTTTCCAACAAAAACTAATTGATACTCTTGATTTACTTTTTTAGTATTAACGAAAAGTTTTAATAATTGTAATTGATTTTTTCGAGGTTCTATCCTACTTACATAAAGGATATACTTCTTGATTTTATATTTGTCCTCTATAATTTTTTGGACCTGTGATTTATTATAATTCTTTAAAAATTTTTCATTTACTCCATTTGGAGTCGTATAAATATCTTCAAGATTTAAATTAAAATGAGTTGAAATTCTTTTTTTAGAATATTCGGAAACGGTTAATAAGAGATCACATTTTTTTGCGCTCCAGCCAAACAATATTCTTCTTGATAATCGATAAAAAAAAGGAAAATCTTTTTTAAAATCTAAAAATAAAACATCATGAATGGTATTGATGTATTTACATTTTTGATTAGCTTTTCTAAAAGGTATAATGTACTGAAAATGCATATAATCATAATTCCTTGATAATTCTGCATATTCAGTAAACATACGTTTCCATTTGTTTTTCTCTTTAAAGACATAAAAACCTATCGTTGGAAAATCTCTGAATTCATTTTTTAATTCATCCGTCAAATCATCTATTCCATAAGTTATTTTTATACTTTTATCTAAAACTGATAATGCTTTATACAACTCGGTGATATATGTTCTTGTTCCCTGATATTCTCTATTTAGCAAATATCCATCAACAAATATTTTCATTCTTTAAACTTATTCTGCTAAACTATGACATTTTATTTAAACTCTTCTTTTTATCATTATTCTACTTTATAAAATTTACTTACTTTTATACACTTTTATACATAAAAATGACTAAAATAGCGATCTTTGGAACAAGAGGAATTCCGAATTACCATGGTGGATTTGAACAATTTGCAGAATTTTTTGCCGTTTATTTAGCCAATAAAGGAGAGGATGTTTATGTTTATAATTCTTCCATACATCCATACAAAGAACAGACGTATAATGGTGTCAAATTAATTCATTGTAAAGATCCTGAAGATAAAATGGGTACTCCTGGTCAATTTATCTATGATTTGAATTGTATTTTAGATGCTCGTAAGCGAAATTTTGATGTTATTCTTCAACTCGGCTATACAAGCAGTACTATTTGGTGGTGGTTAATGCCTAAAACAGCAAAAATCATAACCAATATGGATGGACTAGAATGGAAACGGAGTAAATACTCAAAAAAAGTACAGCATTTTTTGAAATATGCTGAAAAATTAGGCGCTAAGCATTCAGACCACCTTGTAGCAGATTCTTTAGGCATACAAAGCTATCTGAGAAATAAATATAACAAAGCATCAACTTACATTGCTTATGGCGCAGATGTTTTTACAACACCTGATGAATCTATCTTGAATAAATATCAAATAAAAAAAGGGGAATATAGCTTATTGATTGCGCGGTTCGAGCCAGAAAATAATCTCGAGATGATTTTAGACGGTGTATCAATCTCTTCGAAAAAAGAAACCTTTTTAGTCATCGGAAAACACGAAACGGCTTATGGAGAGTTTTTAAAAAACAAATATAAAGCCTTCTCAAATATTATTTTTACAGGAGGAATATACAACTTCGAAGAATTAAATAATATTCGCTATTATTCACGTTTGTATTTTCATGGACATTCCGTTGGAGGAACAAATCCGTCTCTTTTAGAAGCTATGGCTTCTAATTGTTTAATATGTGCTAACGATAATCAATTTAATAAAGGAGTACTGAAAAAAAATGCTTTTTATTTTTCTGATTCAAAAGATGTTAATCAGCTTTATACACATTTAGAAAAAGAGAATGAATTAGAAAAAATTCATCAAAATATAAATGCAATTCAAAACGAATTTAGTTGGGAGATAATAAATGAGAAATATTATGAACTTATTAAACAATAATATAATTACTAAAAGAAAATTTATAATTTTCGCCTTTTTATTGTGCCTTATTACTTTACCCTTTAAAAAATTAGGTTTTAATAATGTCGCCACTATTTTATTTGTTTTGGCATGTATTATAAATTATAAAGATTTAAAATTTACAAAAAATACTTTACTATTTCTTCCTATATTCTACTTCATATTATGTGTTTGTTCTTTATTTTGGACCATTGATATGTCCTCTTCATTAAAAGCTATTCCTAAAGAAGTAGGCTTATTTATTTTCCCTTTACTTTTTCTTTTTATTAAAAATTTTAGTCAAAAAGAGATACATAGAATAATGCTGTACTTCAGTTATTCTATGGCTATATATTGTATTTATTTACTTCTGAATTCTTTGATAAAGTATTTAGATGTTCATGATATAAATGTCTTTTTTTACCATGAATTAGTTACTCTAGAAGTCAATGCAATTTATATATCAGTTATCTTGGCTTTTGCATTTTTGTATCTTATTGTGAATCATCTGAAACGATGGTTTGATTTTGCTTCTGCAATATTACTTTTTATTCTAATTGTTTTACTCTCTTCAAAAAACATTATTATTATAACCGTATTCTTATCAATTTTAAGTTTTTTCCTTTTTAAAAAGAGAATACAAGTAAAAAAATTAACCCTTTTTATTGGGCTTGCTAGTATTTTATGTGTCCCATTTGCAAGTAAAATTATAGAACGTTTCAAAGCAGAATTCGTTGATGTTGATAATAACATTATTATGGAGGATGGAGTAGAAAATATTTCAATAAAAAATGCGTGGATACAAGAAGATTTTTCTAAAAACAGTTATTTTACCGGAACATCAATAAGGGTTTACCAACTTCGATTACTAGTAGAGTTTATACAAGAAACTCCTGTCGTCTTTTTTTCCGGTATGGGCATTAATGCTACTCAAGAAAAAATTAGAACAAAACAACAAGAAAGAGGTTATCTCGAGTATTTTGGTAATTTAAATTTTCATAATCAATTCCTACAATCTCATGCAGAATTAGGAATTTTAGGACTTATAATACTTTTGTCAATGTTAGGAAGTTCTTTTTATATAGCTATCAAAAATAGGGATTATAACTTTTTTTGTTTTGCAGTTCTAATGAGCAGTTTATGCATAACAGAATCTATTTTTAGTAGAAATAGAGGTGTGATGATTTTTATTCTTTTTTATTCTTTATATCATCAGCTTTATATAAAAAAAATATCCGATAAAAAATTTAAATAGCATTTTCATCTCCTTTAACAACTAACATAATTGTTTGGTAAATGATCTGTATGTCCAATAAATATGACCAATTACGTACATAATACACATCTGTTCTAATTCGCTTTTCCATGTCCTCATCAGAATCTATAGCTCCTCTATAACCTTTTATCTGAGAGAGACCTGTAATACCGGGCTTCACATAATGTCTAATATTATATCGATTGATTATATCTCTATAATAATGGTCTTGAGAAATCATATGCGGGCGTGGTCCTACAATAGACATATCTCCTTTCAAGACATTTATAAACTGAGGTAACTCGTCTAAACTTGTTTTCCGTAAAAACTTACCAATTTTTGTAACACGGGGATCATTTCTTTCGGTAGCTTTTATAGAATTATACTTCGTATCTATCATTGTACGGAATTTATAACAATCGAATTCTACTCCATTCAAGCCATTTCTTTTCTGTACAAATAATATATCTCCTTTAGAATCTAGATAAATCAATAATGCAATAATAGGAAACAGCCAACTCAACAAAAAGACACACACTAAACTTGCAAAAATAATGTCAAAAATATTTTTGATGATTTGATTAAATTTCAAATCAAGAGGAAACCTCTTCACTTCAAAAATAGGCAGAGTATCTATATAGACCACTTTCAATTCAGTAATTCCATTATATATTGAATCTGGAATATAAGATACATTTATTAGGTTCAATTCAGATAGACTCGCTATCTTATAAGTTAATTCTTTGCTCATTTCCCCTTTCTGTGAAATAAAAATCTTATTTATTTTATTTTCTGTAATATATTTTCTAAAATCTACTCCTTTAATCTTCAAGCAAAATTCATTATAGTGAATATCACTATTTCTTATCTCTTCATATAGTTTTATTCCTAAATCACTTCGTTCTTTCAAAAGACTGATAAACTTATTCGTATTATCATTTTTATCAATGATTAATATGTTCGCTAAATTTTGCCCTTTAAGGTGCAACTTTCTATAATAAATAAAAATCAGCAGGCGGGAAACTATTCCTATTGAAAAAAGTGCAAAGATATAGGCTATTCCTAATTGAGGAGAATATAAATCAGATGTTTTCAAACCAGAAATTGCAAATACAGCTACCGAAAAAAATAAAATTTGATAAATTATTTTTTTAAGGATGTCAACAAATTTTATCCTTCTTTGCACTTCATATAAAGAAACATTCTTTGCTATTAAAAACCAAATGACTAAAAATAACAAAAGTGCTTTATAATGAGATTTAAAAAGTTCAAAAAAAGTTGGTATTCTTTCTAAAGAATAGTCTTCCGTCCAAAAATATTGATATTGCAATTTCAAAAAAATGAAAAAGAAAATAATTAATGTTCCAATATCAATAAACTCTTGAAAAAAATAAAATTTTACATGTTTTCTTTGTTGCATTTCATTAATTAAATTATAGAAAATTTTCAATTAATACAAATTCTATAATAGATAGAATAGTTTTTTGTCTTAAGAACGCAAAAAAATCTCTTTTCTTATAAATTCTATTGCATAAATTATAATTCAATAATTCCCTACTTCTAGCTTTAAAAATATATTTTTCTTAATTCTTGTACATTTTGAATTATAATTCGTCAGTTTGAGTAGTTTTAAGAAATAATACTTTGATAAACTCAGTACAAGAATGAATAAAAATAGTATCGAGAATAGAATTTTATCTGTTCATTTGTAATAGATAGTTTGTTGCATAAAAACACATATGATACACTACCCCATATTCAAAAGATAAATATTATTTACTTTTTTTAAAATTTTAAACTTAGAGTTAAACCATTTATCTTTTATTATTTCATCATCTAAAACAGATAAATAGATGATTTTATTAGGTTCATCAAACATCCAATCTTCAAATTTATAAACATATAGGTATATTCCTTTTTTATAAGGGTTATATAAAGTATATTCTTGAGATTTTAAATTATTATTTGAAATGTAATAAATAGATTCTTTTAATTGAATCACTTCTTTAGCTGTTAATCCTGGATATCCTAACGAAAGT
>NZ_DEVJ01000041.1:0-21474 GCF_002362875.1 Empedobacter sp. UBA3239
AGCTACCAGGTCTCCGTTTTTTCGGACTGCAAATATACGATTATATCTGAGTTTACAAAACGAAAGACGTTTTTATTTTTTTATATAAAAAAGAACGTTTTGACTAAGTGACCTGGCTGGGGCTCGAACCCAGGACCCCAACATTAAAAGTGTTGTGCTCTACCAACTGAGCTACCAGGTCGGTTTCTTAAATCGAGTGCAAATATAGGGCGTTTAATACTAATTTAACAAACGTTTTGTGAAGTTTTTTACAATTTATTAATTAATCATTTCGGTTTTAAGAACTTAAATTTAGATAAATTTTTAGTTTTTTTTTTGAAAGATAGAATTTCGGATAAGAAAACTGAAAAAATAAGCCATAGAAACATCATTTTATATATTTGATAAATGATTTATATACTATATTTGTCATCCAGCAAATCTAAATCTATGTGAACCGAAATTATTTTCGGAACGCTATTTAAAGATTGAAATTTTAGAATGAAGAAGAATATACTATATATTATTATTGCTTTGTTTTCGATAGTGTCGTGTAAAAAATCTGATAATCCAGAGGCAGACGTACCCGATTCTGAATATGCAAACAATTGTAATCAGGAAACAAAAGATGCACACTTGTCTAATTTTGCATTGAAAGAATTAAAGGAATTAATAAAAGATCAACCACAGATTATTCATCAAAAATTGAATGATCGTTGTTTCAAGGTTTCTAAACTTGGAAAAAATTTATACATTCAAAATTCAGATCGTTTAGATTCTTTGAAGATTAAAAACAATAATCAAGGAACGATGTTTTTGAATAAAATAACAGCAATACAGGTTTCGCAAGAGATTGTTTATAAATTAACATATTCTTTTCCTATTAAATTCTTGAATCAATATAGAGCAGAAATCAAAAAAGATGCGCCAAAATCTAAATACCATCATTCAAATTCAATCGTTACTAACGAAGATTATCAAGTAACTTATAATGTTGAACGTTATGATGCAAGACGTTTGGAGAATACGTATTCATATCAAATTGATACGTTTGATGGATATGCGAGATTAACTATTTTTTATTCAGAAGACTTACCAGTAGACTAATCATGATTATTTCTTTAGTAGGATATATGGGTAGCGGAAAATCGACTACCGGAAAAGATTTAGCCAAAGCATTGGGTTTCGAATTTATCGATCTTGATGATTTTATCGAAAATAAATATCAAACAAAAATTAGTGAGATTTTTGAAAAAGAAGGCGAATTAGGTTTTCGTAAAAAAGAACGGGAAGCCTTAAAAGAAGTTCTGACTTCAACAAACATTGTGCTTTCTTTAGGCGGTGGAACTCCTGTTTATTACGATAATATGAATGAGATTGCCAACAATTCAATTTCATTTTTCATGCGTGTACAATTACCACAATTGGTGAAACGATTGGAAAATAAAAAAGAGACTCGACCTTTAATTGCTCATCTTTCTGATGAAGAAATGATGGAATTTATTGCGAAACATTTATTTGAACGCAATCAATATTATGAAAAGGCAAAATATACAATCAGTATTTCAACCCAAAGTACATTAGAGATTTTGGACGAAATTATGAAACATCTTAAAAAGGAGAAGATTTGGAATTAATCCAAATCTTCTCCTTTTATAATGATACCTTCAGTATCTTCTCCTCCTTCTTCTAAATAATCATCCAATTCTCGACGATCTTTTTTCGTTGGTCGACCTTCACCTCTTTCACGATAATAATCTTGCGAAAGTTTACGAAGCTCTAACACTTCATATTCTTCTTTTGGCGTTGTATCCACAATATGTAAGGTTAACAATTTAGCTCCAATTCTATTATTTGGCACTTGCAATACTTTAAAAGATAAATTTATTTGATCTTTTCTCACCTCAATCGCATCACCTGGAATTATATCTCGCGAAGCTTTTGCTACATCTCCATTTACTTTTACACGATTTTTTTTAACCGCATCAGCCGCTAAAGATCTCGTTTTATAATATCTAACACTCCAAAGAAATTTATCTAATCTCATTTAAAACTGAATATTTGTTAGGTTAAACTAATATTTTTTCTAAATTCGCAATATAAATCGAAATAACATGATAAAGAAATTCTTCGTTACTTTAATTGCATGTTCTGCTGTTTTAGTAGGATGTAATAATGATGATGATAACGGTGTAAGTAAAGAAACTAAAATTCCAGTTGAAGAACGTAATGCATTAGATGATGAAGCGATTCAACAATATATGGAAGATTATTATTTCAATCCAAAAAATGGAAGACTTACAAAATTTGATACCATCAAAGGAAACGATGATGATGCCTATCCAACGTTAAAAAGTTTAGCAAAACAAGATAACTTAGGAATTTGGTATGCCGAAAATCCAAATCATAAAGGAACAGGAGAAACTATTGTTTCTAATGACAGTACATCTATTTATATCTCTTATGATATTGGAACATTTGTAGCGACTAATAGTACAGATTATAAAAGAAAATATGGTTCAGTTTCGACTGGTGGAACTACAAATTCTGGAGATGGATCAGCTATACAAGACCCTAGTTTTTATTATTTTATTCCAACGGCAACTGAAATTAAAAATGGGGTAAAAAGAGAATATTTAGAGTTAAAGAATTTTGTAGAAGGATTAAAACATTTCAAAACAACTGAACGTGCTACAACTGACTTGTATAACTTTCAAGGTGTAATTATTTTACCTTCTCGTTTAGCTTACGGAAGAAATAAAGTATATTCTTCTGGTGTAGGAATTTCTGATCAATTTAGTGCTTATAGAGATGTAAGTTACATTTTCACTATTGAGTTACCTAAAATCGAAAAAAGAACAACAAAATAATTATCTTCAAAACAAGATAATCTTACAAAAACCATCTGTATTGATGGTTTTTTTTTATCTTTAAATTTCAAAATGTATTAGAGTTTAAACCTAAAAAATGAGTATAATAAAATCTATTATCGATAACGATTTCTATAAATTCACCATGCAATTTGGCGTTACAAAATTGTATCCAGATGTAATGGCGCGCTATAAATTCATTAACCGTGGTGAACATCAATTTCCTGAAGGTTTTGCTGAAGAATTGCAAAAAGAAATCAATGCAATGGCTTCGCTTGCTTTAACCAAAGATGAAAAAGACTTTTTTACAACGAATTGTCCTTATTTAAGTCCTGCTTATTTAGATTTTTTGCAAGGTTATCGTTATGATCCAAATGAAGTAAAAATCACTCAAAACGGTACTGATGTAGAAGTTCACGTAGAAGGATATTGGTATCGTACTATTTTATGGGAAGTTCCAATCTTGTGTTTGATTAGTGAAATTTTCTATAAATTAACAAATGCGCAACGCATTTCTAACGAAGAAATCACAAAACGTACAAGCGATAAAGTCGATTTATACAATCGTCTTGGCGTTACAGTTGCGGAATTTGGTACCCGTCGTCGTCACAGTTACGAAGTTCATGATGTGGTAATGAAAGAATTAACAAACCATAAAGGAAAAAGCTTTGTTGGAACTTCGAATGTTCACTTTGCGCATAAATATGGTGTTAAACCAATTGGAACACACGCTCACGAATGGTTTATGTTTCATGGTGCACGTTACGGATTCAAAATCGCGAATTCAATCAGTTTAGATCGTTGGGTAAAAGTTTATTATGGCGATTTAGGAATTGCTTTGACTGATACTTATACGTCGGATGTTTTCTTTGGACAATTTGATAAAAAATTATCTAAATTATTTGATGGCGTTCGTCATGATTCTGGAGATCCGATTGAGTTTGGAGAAAAAACAATTGCTCATTACGAAAAAATGGGAATCAATCCTTTATTCAAAACGATTATTTTCTCGGATGGATTAAATTCAGAAAAAGTGGAAATGATTACAAAAGCTTTCAAAGGAAGAATTGGATTATCATTTGGAATTGGAACCAACTTAACAAACGACACTGATTTAAAACCTATGAATATCGTGATGAAATTGACCGAAATTTCTTCGATAGATATAAAATGGACAGGCGTTGTAAAACTTTCTGATGAAAAAAATAAACATACTGGAACGCCACGTATGATTGCTCTTGCAAAAGAAATGTTAGATTTAGATGACATTCCAAGCCACGATGCGCCAGAAAATGATTAAGAATATTCTTTAAAATAAAAAATGGAACTCAATATTGAGTTCCATTTTTGTTATCATTTAATATAATGAAAGATTATTTATTCATTAAATCTTCGATTTCTTCTGCTTCTAACGGAATATTTTGCATCAAGTTGAAAGGTTTTCCTTCTTTCTGAATTACATAATCATCTTCCAAACGAATTCCAAAACCTTCTGCAGGAATATAGAATCCTGGCTCGTTTGTGAAAACCATTCCAGCCACAAAATCATCAGTCAATAAACCATAATCATGTGTATCTAATCCCATATGATGAGACGTTCCATGCATCATGTATTTTTTGTAAGCTGGCCAAGCTGGATCTTCGTTTTGTACATCTGCTTTATCCAACAAACCTAAACCTAACAATTCAGACGTATAAACTTTCCCTAATTCTTCGTGGTATTTGTACCAATTATTTCCAGGAACTAACATCGTTTCTGCTTCTTTTTTACAACGTAAAACTGCATCATAAACTTCGCGTTGACGTTTTGTATATTTTCCATTAACCGGAATTGTACGTGACATATCTGATGAATAATTTGCATATTCTGCAGCAACATCAAACAAAATCAAATCACCATCTTTACATTCTTGATTATTTTGAATATAGTGTAACACATTCGCATTATTTCCAGACGCAATAATTGGCGTGTATGCAAAACCTTTCGAACGATTACGAAGAAATTCGTGAACAAACTCAGCTTCGATTTCGAATTCCCAAACGCCAGGTTTTACGAAATTTAAAATACGACGAAAACCTTTTTCTGTAATATCACACGCCTGTTGAATCAATTGAATTTCTTCTGGTTCTTTTACAGAACGTAAACGTTGCAAAATAGGATTTGAACGTAAATAACTATGTCCAGGATAATCTGCTTTCAATTGTTTTACAAAACGATCTTCGCGCGTTTCTACTTGTGGCGCTTCCGTTACACGATAATGTTCGTTTTTGTTCACATAAACATTATCTGCTTCTACCATCAATTTGCGCAAAACATTTGGTAAATCTTGTAACCAAAGTACAGTTTTGATTCCAGAAACTTCTGTTGCTTGAGCTTTTGATAATTTTTCTCCTTCCCAAACTGCAATATGATCGTTTGTTTCGCGAACAAATAATACTTCTTTGTATTTTGGATCGTAAGCATCAGGAAAAATTAATAAGATAGATTCTTCTTGATCTACTCCAGATAAATAAAAAATATCACGATGTTGTGCAAATGGTAACGTAGAATCTGAAGAAATTGGATAAATATCGTTAGAATTGAAAATAGCAAGAGAACGAGGTTTCATTGCTTTTACAAATTTCGCTCTGTTCTTTACGAATAATTCGCTTGGAATAGGATTGTATTTTGTTGTCATAAAATTTTACATTAAATATTATGACCAAATTTAAGAAGATGTTTTTAGAAAAAAAAGGAAAACCCTCGCAGAAACGAGGGTTTTAACCTTAACCAACCTAAACCTATGAAAAAGCCATTAGCCTTTTATGTTGACAAATGTAAGCTACTTTTTTTAAACTGCAAATTTTTTTTAAAAAAAGTCAATATTTTTTTAACGTCAATATGATAAAACGATAATATTCAACAAATAAGCTATCTATAAAAAATCAATAATTATTCATTTGCGATATTCAAATAATTATTCTTATATTTGCACCTCGAATTTTAGTATAAATAATAACTTAAAAGAAGTTAAAAATGACACATTACGAAACTGTTTTCATTTTGACTCCCGTTCTATCTGATTCTCAGGTAGAGGAAGCAGTTAATAAATTCAATGACTTTGTTACTGCTAACGGTGGTGAAATCGTAGCAAAAGAGAACTGGGGCTTAAAAAAATTAGCTTACCCAATTCAAAACAAAAGAAATGGATTCTACCACTTAGTAGAATTTAAATCAGACAATAACGAGTTAGTTTCTCAATTAGAAGTTGCTTACAAACGTGATGAGCGTGTAATCCGTTTCTTAACTGTGAAATTAGACAAACACGGTATGGACTGGGCAGAAAAACGTAGAACAAAATTAAAGTCTAACTCTAACAAATAAGCAAAGCTATGGCAATTGACGATTTAGCAAAAAAAGCAGCTGGAGGTAGCGAATCAGAAATCCGTTATTTATCTCCTTTAGATATCGAAACACAATCAAACTCAAAATATTGTCGTTTCAAAAAATTTGGAATCAAATACGTTGACTATAAAGACGCTGATTTCTTAATTCAATTCGTGAATGAGCAAGGTAAAATTTTACCTCGTCGTTACACAGGAACATCTTTAAAATACCAAAGAAAAGTTTCTAAAGCGATCAAAAGAGCTCGTCACTTAGCATTAATGCCATTTATTGGTGATCAATTAAAATAATAACCTAAATATTAAAATATCATGAACGTAATTTTAAGACAAGATGTAGAAGGTTTAGGTTTTGAATTTGAAGTTGTTTCAGTAAAACCTGGATACGCACGTAACTTCTTAATCCCTCGTGGATTAGCATCAGTTGCAACTCCAAATAACGTAAAAGCATTAAACGAAGTTTTAGAAGCTCGTAAAGCAGAAGAAGCTACATTAATCGCTGCAGCAAAAGAAAAAGCAGCTAAATTAGATGGTTTAGTTGTTAAAATCGACGCTAAAGTTGGTTCTGGAGACAAATTATTTGGATCTATCAACAATGCAGATTTAGCAGAAGCTTTAGTAAAAGCTGGTGTTGAAATCGAGAAGAAAAACATTAGAATCCCTGGAAACACTATCAAACGTTTAGGAAAATACGAAGCTAAAGTTCGTTTCCACAGAGATGTTGAAGTAGATTTCGGATTTGAAATTGTACCAGATGCTGCATCTATCAAAGCTGCTGAAGAAGCTGCTAAAACTAGAGCAGAATTAGCTAAATTAGATGCTCAAAAAGCAGCTAATGCTACTAAAGAAGAAGGTTCTTTCTTCAACTATGATAACCCAATTTACGCTAACGACAAGAAAGCGAAAAAAGAGGAAGTATCTGAAGAAGTTGTTACAGAAGAAACTCCATCTACAGAAGAATAATTATTATTCAACTATATATAAAAAAAACCTCGCAGTTTGCGAGGTTTTTTTTGTGCTTATAGTGAGTTAAATTTTACTAATTCAAATTCTGGTGAAGTTTGAAAAAACCATTTTAAAATAGGAATATGTCCAAGTCCAAAAATTACTAAAACTCTGTCATCATCTTTAATCCCAATTGATTTAATATTTTTATAAATTCTTAAATTTCTATTCATCCAAAACATAGAAAGAGCATCTGGTCCTTCAAAATTCTCTGACTCAAATTGACCTCCAGCAATATAAGCTCCAAACATTCTATCAATTACTTTATCTGTATTTATATATTTAAATGATTCTAAAAGAGTATTTTCGGTAGTTAATTTTGTTTGATATTCATAAAAAGTCGTGTATTTTTTTGACATTTCATCATGTCCTCCAAAATAATGTCTTTCTAAAATCGAATAGATATAATCTTTTGGAGCTAGAGAATCTCTCTTTTCTATTAATTCTAAAATCAAAGGATAAGCATCAACACCATAAATCGTGTCTAATTTAAATTTATCAGCCAATCTCATTCCAAGCTGACTCCTTTCATTTGCATAAAGCTCTTGCTCACCTTTTTTAAATTTTTTATAATTATTAATCAAATACCCTGTATTTCTTCCAGATTCTACAACAATTTTAGTTGGTTTAAATTTTGATATATAATTAATTAACTCTGATAATTCTTTCTGTCTTTTTTCTGAATAGATATTTATTTTATCTTTATCCTCTACTTTGTGTGCATCCAATCCAGGATAATTAAAATGCCAACTGCCAACTAACATTACTTTTGGAATTTTTTTTCTATTTTGTAAAATTAAATCAGGATCTTTAAAATTTTCTTGAGCAAATAGATTTCCAATTCCTATAAATAATAATAGGTATACAATTAAAATTTTCTTCATAACATTAAATTTTATTACACAAATCTCAAGTATTACAGAAAAACTATTTTTAATTTATCGACCAATCCACTTCATTAATCGACGAATCGTAAACCGTTTATGTAGAAAAGAATCTAATTTTACAAAAAACAAAAACAATGGAGAGTGATAAAAAAAATTTAAGTTTCTCGAAACAAAAAAGTGTACTTATACTTTTGGGGTTCTGGCTTATTTACATTCTGTTTGATTATATAACAATTGGCTTAGTTAATCTAACTAACGGAAATTCATTTTTTGAATCAATTAACTTATTTGCATCAATAATGTATATTGTTCAGTTAATTACAATTTTTATTATCTATTTTTTTATTGCTCCTTATTTTCTAAAAAATATCAATTGGAAATCGATATTATTCTCTATAAAATGTTCCTTTACAACATTTATTATTGTTCGTTATTTTATTGAGCAAATTATTACAGATTTTTTGTTTCACAAAGTCAATTATTTTGAAGGAATAACGATTAGTTTTTACATTTACGACAATTTACATTATGGTTCTTTTATCGTTTTTTCGTCACTTTTTTATGGATGACATTTCATTCAATCCATACACTAAAACAAAATAACATTATCGAGAAAGAGAAAAAAGAAGCTGAAATCAATTTTCTGAAATCTCAAATAAATCCTCATTTTTTGTTTAATACACTCAATAATATTTATAGTTTGGTGAGTGTAAATTCTCCTCATTCGTTAAAAGCAATCGAAAATTTGAGTGCAATTATGCGTTTTACAACCTACGAAACCAATAAAGATAAAATAGAAATTGAACGAGAAATTGATTACATCAATCAATATTTAGATTTGGAGCAGATTCGTTATGGAGAAAAATTTTATGTCGAAAAAGAATTTTTGATTGAGAATTCTAAAAATTAATTCATCCATATATTATTTCGCCTTTAATCGAAAATGCAATAAAACATGGTGTTGTAAAAGACATTAATCATCCAATTAAAATCAATTTAAAAACTAATTCTGAATACCTTGAGATTTCCGTTTCAAATAAAATTAATCAACATCAAAAAGATGAAACTTCAGGAATTGGATTAACGAATTTGAAAAAAAGATTGAATTATTATTTCGGAAATAATTATACTTTCGAGATTAAAAACGATTATGAAACCTTTCATATTTACTTAAAAATTCCATTAAATGACGAAAATTAAGTATATTATTTTAGACGATGAACCTTTGGCTGTTGAATTATTAAAAAAACACGCTTCTGAAAATGAAAATTTAATTGTTTCACTTGCTACAACCGAAGTTTTTGAGGCAATTGATTTTCTCAAAAATAATAAAGTTGATCTTATTTTCACAGATATTCAAATGCCTGAATTAACAGGAATTCAATTCATGAAAATCCTTGATCATTCTCAGAAATTTATCGTTACAACTTCTTATCAAGATTATGCTTTAGAAAGTTTTAATTTTCATGTGTTTGATTATTTATTGAAACCTATTACGAAAGATCGTTTTGATTCCTCAGTAAAAAAGTATGTTGATTTTTTTCAAACGACATCAACTAAAAATCTATCGACTTATTTGTTTGTAAAAGCAGATGGAAAGCAAGTAAAAATTAATTTTTCGGACTTAATTTACATTGAAGGTTTGAAAGATTATATTCGAATTCATACCAAAACTGAAAAAATATTAGTCTTAGAAACTATGAAATCTTTCGAAGAAAAATTACCAAATCATTTCAAAAGAATTCATCGTTCGTATATCATCAATCTTGATTTTTTAACTTCAATAGATGGTAATTCTGTTTATCTCAATCAGAAAATTTTACCAATTGGAGAAACATACAGAAAAGAAATGAAGGATTTTGGTTAAAAGCGTTAAGCAAAACAAAAAACTCCAACTTTTACAGTTGGAGTTTTTTGTTATTTATATATTTCTTGTTCGTTGTATCAGCAACATATCAGCCAAAACCATCGCAACTAAACTTTCTACAATAGGAACGGCTCTTGGAACAACACAAGGATCATGACGACCTTTTCCATGCATTTCGACCATTTCGCCATCAGCATTCAACGTCGTTTGTTCTTGCATTAATGTCGCAACTGGCTTGAAAGCAACTTTGAAATAAATATCCATCCCATTTGAAACTCCACCTTGTATTCCTCCAGAAAAATTGGTTTTTGTTGTTCCATCTTGGTTGAATTGATCATTCATTTCTGAACCTTTCATTGATGTTGAATCAAAACCTTCGCCGTATTCAAAACCTTTCACCGCGTTTATCGACATCATTGCTTGCCCTAAACGAGCATGCAATTTATCAAAAATTGGTTCACCTAAACCTACTGGCACATTTTGAATAACGCAGGTAACTTCACCACCAATTGTATCACCTTCTTTGCGAATTTCTTTGATACGATTAATCATTTTTTCTGCCATTTCTAGATCTGGACAACGAACTGCCGTTTCTTCAATTTTAGAAAAATCTAATGTAGAATAATCATTATCCAACTTCAACTCACCTACTCCGCTTACATAAGCTGTAATATTGATATTTGGAATCACATGTTTTGCAACAGCACCACCAACAACCCAATTAGCAGTTTCGCGCGCAGAAGTTCTTCCTCCACCTCTATGATCGCGAACACCATATTTGGTTTCGTATGTAAAATCGGCATGAGAAGGACGAAAAACGCCTTTTATATGATCGTAATCGTGAGATTTTTGATTATCATTCGGAATAATAAACCCGATAGAAGCACCTGTTGTTTTTCCTTCAAAAATACCTGAAAGAAATTGTACCGTATCTGGTTCTTTTCGTTGTGTCACAATTGCAGATTGCCCTGGTTTACGACGATCTAATTGCGCTTGTATCCAATCGAAATCTAATTCGATTCCACTTGGAACGCCATCAATTACACCTCCAATCGCTACACCATGACTTTCACCAAAAGTCGAAATTTTAAATAGTCTTCCGAATGTATTCACAATAGTATATGTGTTTTTTATTTTTATTTTTCGAATTGATAAATCACTGCATTAACATTCATTGTAGCTCCAACAGAAGCTAAAATAATTATATCATTTGCGTGAAATTGATGAGGAGCTAATTCTCCTTTTTTTATTAAATCAAACATTGTAGGAACCGTTGCTACAGATGTATTTCCTAAGAATTGAACCGTCATTGGATCAATTTTTTCTGGTACAGCTACACCATATAATTTGTATAAACGCTCTATCATCGCATGATCCATTTTTGCATTTGCTTGGTGCAATAAAATTTTATCAATATCGGTAATTGATAAATTTGTTTCATCTAACAATTCTTTAATTGCTGGTGGAACATTTTTTAATACGAATTCGTAAACTTTACGACCTTTCATATTAATTGTTTTGATTGAACCTTTATAATCTGGATTTGCAGAACGTCCATTTGTCAAGTAAGCCAATTCATCACCTGTATAACTTAACGTTTCGTGATTGATGATTCCATATTTATAATCAGCTTCTTTCGCTTCCAAAACAACTGCTCCTGCTCCATCTGCAAAAATCATCGCAGAACGATCATGCGGATCTACAGCACGAGATAACGTATCAGAACCGATTACCAAAACTTTCTTTGCAATATTTGCTTGAATAAATTGATGTCCTAAAATCAATGATTCTATCCAACCTGGACAACCAAATGTCATATCATAAGGTTTACATTTTAGGTTTTTGATTCCTAAATTGTGTTTTACTTTTGCCGAAATTGACGGCATAATATCAATTTGATGACCAACAGGATCAATATCTCCAAAATTGTGCCCAACGATTATATAATCTAATTCTTCTGGATTAACGCCAGATTCTTCAATTGCTTTTTTAGCAGCAAAAGTTGCGATATCAGAATTTAATAAATCATCTTCTACATATCTTCTTTCTCTGATTTCTGTAATTTCCTCAAATTTACGCGTAATTTCTTCACCAGTTTTATCCAAACGATTTCCACTTTCGTCATAAAATTCGTGGTTAACAAAATCTTCGTTCGTAACAATTCTATTTGGTAAATAGTGTCCAGAACCTGTAATTACAGAGTTTATCATATTAATATTGTTCAATTTTAATAAAAAAATAATAGCGACAAAGTTACACATTTCATTAAAATAGTCATGAAAAATATGTAATAACTCATGCCGAAATTAATAAAGTATAATTAATTTAGCAGCATGAAAAAAAATCCTTCATTAATTGGTCTTTTAATCGTCTGTGGATTAGCTGCTTTGATCGTTGTTGTTTATAACACTTTTTTGAGCAAAAAAGATGGGTATGTGATTGACAATCCATCAAACAAAACCTTGACAATCAAAATTAACGATAAAGATTTTACAATTGCACCGCAACAAAATGCAAGAGTAGACCTGAAAAAAGGAAAAGCACATATCGTTTATAGTTTTAATAACAAAAATGTAGATACAGTTGTAGATATTACAAGAGCAAATGGTTTTATAAACCCTACTCATCAAGAATATTATACATTTACACGACCTTATGGTGTTAGAAAAAACAAAGATTCTATCTTTTTATCAAACAATATTGCAATAGATAACAAGGTTTATCACGGAATTATCGAAAAATCTTCTCAATTATACATCGAAAACTTTTACTACAACATCGATCAGGATTATCCTAAGATGTTTATCAAAAGTGCAGGTAGCGAAAAAGCAACTGATTTATCGAAAATATTTAACAAAGAAGATTTTAAACAATTTTATTTCGAGAATTACGAATAAGATTTAGATTTTATAACTTTACAAAATGGCAAATCATCAACACGATGCAGTAACTCCTTACGAAGCATCAGATCTAAATAAAAAGAAACAAGTCGAGCAAATGTTCGATAATATTTCGCCAAAATACGATTTATTAAACCGTGTTTTATCAATGGGAATCGACATTCAATGGCGAAAAGATGTCATCAAAATGGTAAAAGCTTCTCAACCAAAAACGATTTTAGATATCGCGACTGGAACAGGAGATTTAGCGATTATGATGGGTAAAAATACCGGTGCAAAAATTACTGGATTAGACTTATCTAACGGAATGTTGGAAGTTGGTCGCAAAAAAGTAAAAGAAGCAGGTTTGGAAGAACGTATCGACATGGTACAAGGAGATTCTGAAAATTTACCTTTTCCTGATAACACTTTTGACTGTGTAACCGTTTCTTTTGGTGTTCGTAATTTTGAAAACTTAGAAAAAGGTTTAGCAGAAATTAATCGTGTTTTAAGACCTGGAGGAACTTTTGTTATTTTAGAATTTTCTTATCCTACAGCTTTTCCAATGAAACAGTTGTATACTTTTTATTCTAAAAATATTTTACCTGCAATTGGTAAAATGGTTTCGAAAGATCAAAGTGCTTATACCTATTTACCAGATTCAGTTCGTGCTTTTCCATATGGAGAAGAAATGAAAAACATTCTGAAAAGTGTAAAATTCACACAACCTATTGATAAAAAACTTACATTTGGTATTGCAAGCATTTATAAAAGTATAAAATAAAATTGCTTGTTATTCGTTGAAAGTCTATGAGAAAAAATCTAATCATCGCATTATCGTTAACTGCTGCAAGTATTGCAAATGCGCAGTTTCGCCCAAACAATGACAGAAGTGAAAACCGAACTGAAACTGATCAAAAAAAATTTAGTTTCGGATATTTTTTGGGTACAAATATGATGAATTACAAGATTGTTCCAAAAGCGCAAAAGAATCCTTTACCAGGAACTCCTGATAGTTCAGAAGATGACGGAGTAAATGAACACGGCTTAGTGTATTTGGACCAAGAAAGTAAAGCAGGTTTTTCTGTTGGATTAATCGCAAAAATGCGTATAAATGATTACATAGACGTAAAATCTGAACCTGGGTTGCATTTTGCCCAAAGAACATTGTATTTTACAAATTATATTTTATCTGATCCTATTAATGGCTTCTACGACCCAGAAGATACAAACATAAAACGTGAAGTTAAATCTACTTATGTCGAAATACCTTTATTACTTAATTTTCATGGAGATCGTTGGTACAACACACGTCCTTATATACAAGGAGGTTTGGGATATTTAATGAATCTGCAATCCAACGAAAAGAAAGAAGATGATAATGCAACTGGAGTATTCAGAACAACAACGAATAACTTTAACTGGCAAGCAGAAATTGGAGTTGAAATCTATTTCAAACGTTTTAAACTTACACCAGCTCTAAAAGGTATGTTCTTCTTTAACAATGAAATTGTTCCAGACAAACCTGATACGAAACCTTATTGGACAGGAAGTTTAAACTCAATCTCAACAAGAGCCTTCGTTTTTTCTCTAAAATTTGAATAAAAAATTATAAATAATAAAAACCATAAATAATATAATCACATGAATTTTCAATTATCGGAAGAACAATTAATGATTCAAGAAGCTGCTCGTGATTTCGCTAAAGCCGAATTATTACCAGGAGTTATCGAACGCGACGAAACATCTACTTTCCCAACTGATGCAGTAAAAAAAATGGGAGAACTTGGATTCTTAGGTATGATGGTTGATCCAAAATACGGAGGATCTGGTTTAGATAGCGTTTCTTATGTCATTGCAATGGAAGAAATCGCTAAAGTTGATGCTTCTGCTGCTGTTGTCATGTCAGTTAACAACTCTTTGGTTTGTGCTGGTATGGAAAAATATTGTAACGAAGATCAAAAACAAAAATATCTAGTACCATTAGCTTCTGGTCAAGTAATCGGAGCTTTTTGTTTATCTGAGCCAGATGCTGGTTCTGATGCTACTTCTCAAAAAACTACTGCGGTAGATATGGGAGATCACTATTTATTAAATGGTACAAAAAACTGGATTACAAATGGTGGAACAGCTTCTACTTATTTAGTAATCGCTCAAACTGATCCAGAAAAAGGTCACAAAGGAATTAATGCTTTCATCGTAGAAAAAGGATGGTCAGGTTTCGAAATTGGACCAAAAGAGCAAAAAATGGGAATCCGTGGTTCTGACACACATTCATTATTCTTTAATGATGTAAAAGTGCCAAAAGAAAACCGTATCGGTGAAGATGGATTTGGATTTGCTTTCGCAATGAATGTCTTAAACGGAGGACGTATCGGTATTGCTTCTCAAGCATTAGGTATTGCTCAAGGTGCTTATGAATTAGCATTAGATTATGCAAAAATTCGTAAAGCATTCAAAACTGAAATCATCAATCATCAAGCTGTTGCATTCAAATTAGCAGATATGGCAACTAATATTACAGCTGCTCGTATGTTATGTTTCAAAGCTGCTGTTGAGAAAGATGAAGGAAAAGACATTTCTATTTCTGGTGCAATGGCAAAACTATTTGCTTCTAAAACAGCGAACGAAGTTGCTTCGGAAGCCGTTCAAATTCATGGAGGAAATGGTTATGTTCGCGAGTATCATGTAGAGCGTATGATGCGTGATGCAAAAATTACTCAGATTTACGAAGGAACATCAGAAATTCAAAAAATTGTAATTTCGAGAGGAATTGCTAAATAATTTTAGATAAATATAATTATTTTTTATCTCTATGAGACATCTGTAAATGACAGATGTCTTTTTTTATTTATTTAATCAAAAAACAATACGTCGTATATTTGTGGCGGAAAAAATATAAAGAAGATGAAAATTTTTAGATTCGGACCAAAAGGTCAGGAGAAATCAGGTGTAATCATCGATGAGAAAAAATTCGATGTTTCAGCATCAGGAATTATTTATGATGATGATTTTTTTGGAAATACAGAAAAACAAGAAACTTTACAAAAATATATCGAGCTTAACATTAACAGCTTGCCATTAGTTGAAGATGATGTACGTATTGGTACACCTTTAACTCGCCCAGGAAAAATTGTTTGTGTAGGTCTTAACTTTGATGATCACGTAAAAGAAACAGGTTTACAACAACAAGCAGAACCGATTATGTTTATCAAGGCGAATCAATCGTTTAACGGACCAGAAGACGGAATTATGCAACCAAATGGTTCAACAAAAATGGACTGGGAAACAGAACTGTGTATTATTATTGGTGAAAAAGCAAATAATGTAACGGAAGAAGAGGCAATGAATCACGTATATGGTTATGCCTTAATTAATGATATTTCTGAGCGTGCTTTCCAAACAGAACGTGGAGGAACTTGGGACAAAGGAAAAGGATGTGATACATTTGCACCTGTTGGACCTTTTATTGCAACAAAAGACGAAATCGAGGATGTAAATAATTTACGTGTTTGGTTAAAATTAAACGGAGAATTAATGCAAGATGGTAATACAAGTGATTTTATTTACCGCATTCCTAAATTAATTTCTTACCTATCTCAATTTATGTCTTTCTTACCTGGAGATATTATTTCTACAGGTTCTCCAGCAGGATCAGGAATGGGAAAAACACCTCAAGTTTGGCTAAAACCAGGAGATGTTATCGAATATGGAATTGAAGGTTTAGGTTCTACAACTCAAACTATTTTACCTTTCTCAAGAGGTTAAAATAAGATATCTTACAATAAAAAAAACCGTGCAATTTAAATTTTGAATTGCACGGTTTTTAAATTTTGTTTAGCGTCATACTTAATTGATTAAACAATAAAACGAATTCTTTTTCATACAATCAATCGATTAAATAGAACGTCTAATTCGAAAAAAATATTGGATATTCAATTAATTAACGTAATTTTGCAAACGTTTTGACAACCATCTAAATGGTACAAATCCATCAAAATGACGAATAATTCCTAAAATCTTTTGGGAAAACAGAATCATTTTGTACATTTGCACCCCGATCGGATTGTCGGTAATTTATAAAATATTAAAAATCAAGATAGTGGACACGTTAAGTTACAAAACTTCATCAGCCAACAAAGAAACTGCTCAGAAAGAATGGGTAGTTGTGGACGCTTCTGACTTATCATTAGGTCGTTTAGCGTCAGGTGTTGCGAAGCTTATCAGAGGTAAGCACAAAACAAACTTCACTCCTCATGCAGATTGTGGAGATTATGTAATTGTTTTAAACGCTGACAAAATTCAATTAACAGGTAACAAATGGGATGACAAATTATACATCCGTCACACAGGTTACCCAGGTGGACAAAGATCATTAACTGCGAAAGAAGTTTTTGCAAAAGATCCTGTACGCTTAATCGAAAAGTCAGTAAAAGGAATGTTACCTAAAAATAAATTAGGTAGTAAATTATTGACTAATTTACATGTATTTGTTGGTACTGAGCACAATCACGAAGCTCAACAACCAAAACAAATCGATATTAACGAATATTTATAATCTAATTCCATGGCAATAGTTCATAAAATCGGACGTAGAAAAACATCTGTTGCTCGTGTATACTTACAAGAAGGTAATGGAGAAATCTTCATTAACGGGCGCGAGTTAGCAATCTACTTCCCTACAGCAGTATTACAATACAAAGTAGAACAACCATTTTTAATCACTGGTACAAAAGAGAAATACAATGTAGATATCAAAGTATTTGGTGGTGGAATCACTGGTCAAGCTGAAGCAATTCGTTTAGCTATTTCTAGAGCTTTATGTGAAGTTGACGCAGATTTTCGTTTACAATTAAAACCAGAAGGGTTATTAACACGTGACCCACGTATGGTTGAACGTAAAAAATTCGGTCAAAAGAAAGCGCGTAAGAAATTCCAATTCTCTAAACGTTAATTTATTCAATTCATTAAAAAATCCATTTTCCGTTGGTTTAGCATCTAAACAAATAAGGCTAGAATTCTTCGACCACTTGTTTGTTGCTTGTTGAGATAACGGAACGTAAACTAAAAAAAAGAAAATGGCAAAAGTAAATGTAAAGGACTTATTAGGTGCTGGTGTGCACTTTGGTCACTTAACAAGAAAATGGAATCCGGCTATGGCTCCTTATATTTTTATGGAGAAAAACGGAATCCACATCATCGATCTTCACAAAACTGCAGTGAAATTAGATGAAGCATCTGAAGCTTTAGGAAAAATTGCTGCATCTGGACGTAAAGTTCTTTTTGTTGCAACTAAAAAACAAGCAAAAGATGTTGTAGCTAAGCATGCTGAAGAAATCAACATGCCTTATATTACAGAACGTTGGCCTGGTGGGATGTTAACTAACTTTGTTACTATCCGTAAAGCAGTTAAAAAAATGAATTCAATCGATCGTATGAAAAAAGACGGTACGTTTGAAACACTATCTAAAAAAGAAAGATTACAAGTTGATCGTCAAAGAGCATCTTTAGAGAAAAACTTAGGTTCTATCGCTGATATGACACGTTTACCATCTGCAGTATTTGTTGTAGATATCGTACGTGAGCACATAGCTGTAGCAGAAGCTCAAAAATTGGGTATTCCAATCTTTGCAATGGTTGATACAAATACTGACCCTCGTCAAGTAGATTTCCCAATCCCTGCAAATGATGATGCTTCTAAATCTATCGATATCATCTTATCTACAGTAGCTGATTCTATCAAAGCTGGTTTATCTACACGTAAAGCAGAAAAAGAAAAAGCAAAAGAAGGTAAAGAAGAAGGAGCTGAAACAAAAGAAGCTTAACATTAACTTGATGATCAATTCATCGATATAATATACCTTGTAGCTCCTACACCACTTTGTGGTGTACGAGCTACTTTTATTTAAAATATTAAGAAACAAAATAAAAATATTACTATGAGCTACAAAGCAACAGCCGCTGAGGTAAGTAAATTAAGAAACGCAACTGGTGCGGGAATGATGGACTCTAAAAAAGCTTTAGAAGAAGCTGGTGGAGATTTTGATAAAGCTGTAGAAGTTTTACGTAAACAAGGACAAAAAGTAGCTGCTAAAAGAGCTGACCGTGATTCTACAGAAGGTGCAGTTATCGCTAAAGTTAACGCTGACCAAACTAAAGGTATCGTTATCGCTTTGAACTGTGAGACTGACTTCGTTGCTAAAAATGAAGCTTTCGTTGCTATGGCTAACGAAATCGCTGATTTAGCTTTAACAGTTAAATCTAAAGAAGAATTATTAGCTTTACCATTCGCAGGAATTACAGTTGGTGAAAAATTAACTGAGCAAACAGGTGTTATTGGAGAAAAAATCGAAATTGGTACTTTCCAAGCTATCGAAGGTGCTATCGTTAATTCTTACATCCACGCTGGTAACAAAATTGGTGCTGTAGTTTCTTTATCTGCTAACGTAGAAGGTGCTTCTGAAGTAGCTCGTGACGTTGCTATGCAAGTTGCTGCTATGAACCCAGTAGCATTAGATGAAACTTCTGTTGCTCAATCTGTAATTGACACTGAATTATCTATCGCTAGAGAAACTTTAGTTGCAGAAGGTAAACCAGAAAACATGATTGAAAACATCGCTCAAGGTAAATTACAAAAATTCTTCAAAGAGAATACATTAGTTCACCAAGCGTCAATCAAAGACGGAAAAACTTCTGTTCAAGATGTCGTTAAAGCTGTTAACACTGACTTGAAAGTAACTGGATTTATCCGTTACAGCTTATAATAAGTTTATAATTTTTATTATATATCTTAAAGTGATGCTAAAATTTAGCATCACTTTTTTGTTTGGTATATATTTTGAAATGTTTGTTTTATAATTATTTATTTTTATATTTGTTAGGATTACAAGCATATGAAACACTTTATACTATTTATAACTATATTTTTATTCACCATAACATCTGCATCAGCTCAGTCGAGATTTGATCAGGACAAAGGCTCTGTTAGCATTTATCCAAATCCTGCGAGTTCTACGTTTACAATAAAATTTGATAATCCATCGAAAGCAAGTTCGGTGTCTATATACTCGATTATTGGAAATGAAGTGATGAATAAAAAATTAGATGGAAGCCAAAAAGCAAACTTTAATGTACAAAGTTTGAAAAAAGGAAAATACATTGTTCGCGTTTTTAATGAAGATGGAACAACAGAAACACAATCGTTGATTAAGAATTAAAATTATTCATATAAAACAAAAAAGCTTCTCAAAAATTTGAGAAGCTTTTTTTATGTCGTTACTCGAAAGTCTATTTCGCTTTCTTGTAATTATCTTCAACTTGTTTCCAATCCAAAACATTGTTAAACGCTTTCAAATAATCATCGCGTTTGTTTTGGTATTTTAAATAGTAAGCATGTTCCCAAACATCAATTCCTAAAATTGGCGTTCCTGAAACCTCTGCTCCTGGCATCAATGGATTATCTTGATTTGCTGTACTTGTAACTGCCAAACTTCCGTCTTCTTTCACAACTAACCAAGCCCAACCAGAACCAAAACGTTTAGAACCTGCTTCGTCCAATTGTTTCATCAATTCTTCTGTAGAACCAAATGTTGCATCAATCTTCGCTTTAAGATCTCCTGTAGGCGCTTTCTGTGGCGTTGGAGACATAATATCGAAATATAGCATGTGATTGTAATATCCACCAGCATTGTTGCGCAAAGCAGCATTATTCATATCCATTTTTTTCAAAATATCTACAATATCATTCGATTTGATATTTGCTTCTTTTAGCGCTGTATTCAATTTGTTGATGTATCCTAAATAATGCTTAGAGAAATGAACTTCCATTGTTTTTGCATCAATGTATTCGTTCAATTCATCGTAACCATATTTCAAAGGTTTAATTTGGAAAGTTCCTGGGTCAGCTTTAACATCTGTAGGATTTCCAACAGGCTCTGCAGCAACTTGCACTGTATCTTGTTTTACAACTTCTTTAGTTGTTGAGTCAGCATTTTCTTTCTTCGTTTCGCATGACTGAACAAAGAAAAGAACACCCAAAACTGACATCAAAAATATACCCTTTTTCATCTTATTCTTTTATGTAGTTTACTTATGATATTAATATTTCTACTAAAATATACTAAAACTATCGAATATAAAATTGATTTCTTTTAATTTTCTGTTAAAGTCATCTAATTTTAAAAAATTACTTATCTCATATTTTTTATTAATTTTATAAAAACCAAAGATGAAATATTACTTAACTTATATTCTATTATTAATTTGTTCAATATCTTTTTCTCAAAATATAGATGATAAGAGAGATTTGCTAATTAACAATCTTTGTAATATCCTTACAAAAAATAAAAATCTTAATGATTTAGAAAGAGTTGATTTAATTAATCAAGATGTTAGTTTAGTTGAATATTTTAAAGATTTTTCAAAAGAAGAAATTCAAGCTGAAGAAGAAGCTATTTTTTATAGATTTCAAAAAAATTGTAAAGAATACACTGATATAGTAAGAAAATTCTCTGAAAAAAATAATGAAAACTGGATTAATTTAGAAAATTTGCCTAAATCAACAATCAATGAAAAAGAGTATAAATTAACCCGTTGTGCATTTT